>CANGFK010000332.1 GCA_947452925.1 Chitinophagaceae bacterium
AAGCAAGTGTTTACTACAGCGGACAATAAAAGTAAATCTGCCAACAGTGCCTTCTTTGATGTTCCTTTGGCGGGTAGCGTCGTAGGTGTTTACACAAAAGGAAAGTGGAATAAGAATTAACAATTGATAATTGACAATTGATAGCCCAAGAACATCAATTATGAATTATCACTATCAATTAAATAATGGCTGAACAGAAGACACATATAAACAAAGGGTTGATAATAGCATTGGTACTGATAGTACTAGATATTGTCCTGCAGCTTACACACAACAAGTTTCAGCCATGGGTGGCAAATACCAACATTGCTATCATGCTATTGGGGGTAGTTATTCTGATGAATATAGAAACACCCAAAACTGATGGTAAGATTGTATTCAGCAATTTGTTTGGTTATGGATTCAGGGTTTCGGTAGTGGCTGTGTGCGCGCTATTTATTTATAATGTACTGTCAGTTTATGTTGTTTTTCCAGGATACCTCACGGAACTATATGACCATAACCTGACTGAGGCACAGAAGTTACCCAACTTTGATGCTACAAAAGTGGCTGAGAATAAGGAGATGGCTATGAAAGTAATGCGCACAAGCCTACTTTCCATGGTGGTTATGTTCAATCTGGCAATAGGAATTACTGGCGCATTGTTGGGGTCGGTAGTAGCATTGTTGCGAGAATCATTTGGTGAAAAGAAAAGTTAGTAAGCTATAATAATTAAAAGCGCATTTTGATGGATATATCTGTTGTAGTCCCTTTGTTGAATGAAGAAGAATCCTTGCCCGAGTTGTGTGCATGGATTGAGCGTGTTGTTACCACAAACAATTATACCTATGAGGTGATATTGGTAGACGATGGCAGCACAGATGATAGTTGGGAAGTGATAAAACAATTGTCTCAGAATAATAATAACATCAAAGGGATAAGGTTTCGTCGCAACTACGGAAAGAGTGCTGCATTGAATGAAGGATTTAAAGCAGCTAATGGAGATGTAATCATTACGATGGATGCGGACATGCAAGATAGCCCAGATGAGATACCAGAACTAAGAAAGATGATTTTGGTTGATGGCTATGATTTGGTAAGCGGTTGGAAACAAAAACGTTTTGATAATACATTCACCAAAAACCTCCCTTCAAAATTATTTAATGCTGCTGCAAGGGCAAGCTCTGGAATTAAACTCAACGACTTCAACTGTGGATTGAAAGCCTACAAGAAAAAGGTGGTGAAAAGCATTGAAGTATTTGGTGAGATGCATCGATATATTCCTGTGCTGGCAAAGTGGGCAGGTTTCAGAAAGATAGGAGAGAAGGTGGTAGAGCATCGTGCTAGGAAATATGGTACTACCAAATTTGGTTGGGAGCGCTTTGTAAATGGATTCTTAGACCTTACTACCATTACTTTTCTTTATAAGTTTGGTAAACGTCCCATGCACTTCTTCGGCTTGTACGGTACTTTATGTTTCTTAATAGGTTTTGGAGTAAGTCTTTACTTGAGTATTAATAAGTTGATGGACAAAGGCTTCTCACTTACTAATAAACCCGCCTTTTATATTGGGTTGGCTGTAATGATTATTGGTATACAATTATTTTTGACAGGCTTCATAGCGGAATTAATCACCCGTAATAGTAGTGAGCGGAACAGTTATCTGGTAGAGGAGAAACTGGGGATTAATTAAAAATATTCTTTTAGGTAATTACTTCGTTTCTTTGTTTCAACTCTCAGCCATTGGAGAGAATTAAATCTATTAATCATGGGCGCAACAGTAACCATATTTAAGCCTTCAGGTACAAAGAAGAAACTTACAAAAAAGCAGCAGGCTTTTAGGGAATTAGTGCTTAATGCGCCAGTTATGACACCAGAAGAAATAAAAGCGTACGAAAAAAGATTCCCGTGGATAAAGAAAATAACCGACTAGTCTACCTGGATTCTTCTGTATTGATTGATTTTTATAGAAAAGTAAATAAAGAAAATTCCTTTTTCAATTTCCTTCAAAGGGACTATGACTTGTTTTCGGTGTCAGTAGTTACCCAATATGAGATATATACAGGGGCGGATTTGTCAAGAAAAGCTTTCTGGGACAACTTCTTTATTAACATTGTTATAGTTCCCTTTACTTCTCCGCTCATTTTTACCTCAATAATAATAGAACGTGCTTTGAAGTTAAAACGTAAGTCGATAGATTTCAGGGATTTAGCTATTGCAGCTACAGCGCTTCATGTCTGTGAGCCTTTTGCTACAATGAATGCCAGACATTTTATTAATATTGACGGCTTAAAATTAATTATTCCTCCAGTGATTAATAAATAATGAAACAAAAAGTTATAATAATAGGTCCTGCACACCCCCTTCGTGGAGGATTAGCATCTTTCGATGAGCGTCTTGCCCGTCAGTTTCAGAAACAGGGTTACGATACCACTATTTATACCTTCTCATTGCAGTATCCTGGCTTTCTTTTTCCGGGTACTACGCAATATTCTTCTGAACCCAAGCCCAATGATATTAATATAAAGGTGTGTATCAATTCTGTCAATCCCCTCAACTGGTTGCGGGTGGGTAATGAATTGAGAAAACTAAAGCCTGCCATCATCGTCATCAGGTATTGGTTGCCTTTTATGGGGCCATGCTTGGGAACAATACTTCGGTGCGCAAAAGCAAATGGCGTTACTAAATTGGTTTGTATTGCAGACAATGTTATTCCTCACGAAAAACGTCCCGGCGATAAACCCTTCACTAAATATTGTTTCAAACCCATCGACGCATTTGTTACAATGAGTGAAAAGGTATTGGCTGATTTAAAAACAATTACACAAAAACCTGCTCAACAGATTGTACATCCTCTCTATGATAATTTTGGAGATGCAATTCAGAAGGAAGAGGCAAGACGGCATTTAGGCATCTCTCCCGAAGAAAACATCATTCTTTTTTTTGGGTTTATCAGAAAATATAAAGGGCTAGATATTCTGCTTAATGCCATGAAGATTCTAAAAGAACAGTCTACCAATGAATCTTTTAAGGGATGTAAACTGTTAGTGGCGGGAGAGTATTATGAAGACCAAAAGCAATATGATGATTTGATTGACGAATTGGATATTGCCGATCAACTCATACTTCGTACTGATTTTATTTCGGATAGTGAAGTACGCTACTACCTCAGTGCTGCCGACTTTGTGATACAACCCTATCGAAATGCTACGCAAAGTGGGGTAACTCCTTTGGCATATCATTTCGAAAAGCCAATGTTGGTTACCAATGTTGGGGGACTTCCTTCCTTAGTGCCAGATGGGAAAGTTGGGTTAGTTGCCGAACCCAATCCCGAAGCGATAGCCCAAAAAATAGAGGAGCTTTATGCCATCGGTGCAGAACACTTTCTTCCCTATCTTCAAAAAGAGAAACTAAAATATAGCTGGCAAGTATTAGTAGATACGATTGTCGGTTTAGTTAAAAGAAAATAATTTAGTCTTTGCCAGTCCCATCTTCTGGAGTCTGAAAAGTAGAGCAGTCTTCAGGCAACCCAAGCCATACTTTACACTGCGTGCAAAGTTGATGGAAGAGGCCTCCTTGAAATAACGGGTGGGGCAAGTTATCTCTCCAATTCTGAAATCGGCATAGATGGCCTGCGAAAGGAATTGGTTGTCGAAAACGAAATCATCTGAGTTGTCTTTCCAAGGTATCGTTTCCAATACTTGTTTGGTATAAGCCCTATAGCCAGTGTGGTATTCGGACAGTTTTGCCCCCATCAAGATGTTTTGCAGTAAAGTAAGTACCCGGTTACTGATGTATTTGTATAAAGGCATGCCACCCATTCGTGATTTACCTCCAAGAATGCGAGAGCCTAGCACAATATCAAATTCATCTGAATTGAGTAGATAGGCCATTGCACCGATGAGTTTGGGTGTATACTGATAGTCGGGGTGAAGCATGATAATAATATCGCCACCGGCTTTGATGGCTTCGTTATAACAAGTCTTCTGATTGCCACCATAACCTAAATTACTTGAATGTACAATTAATCTGATGTTCAGTTCCTTAGCAATTTTAGCTGTTTCATCGGTGCTTGCATCATCAACCAATAATACTTCATCTACTATGTCGAATGGAATCTCATTGTAGGTAGTTACCAACGTTTTTGCTGCATTATAGGCAGGCATCACTACAATTAC
>CANGFK010000333.1 GCA_947452925.1 Chitinophagaceae bacterium
AACGATGCACCCCTTCAATACCCTTTGTATCCCAAGGCTTACTTTGTTCGATAGGCCCTAAGAACATTTCGTACATCCGGAAAGTATCTGCACCAAATTTGGTTACAAGGTCATCGGGATTTTCTACGTTAAGTTTGGATTTGGACATCTTCTCTATTTCCACCCCACAGATATACTTCCCATCTTCCTCTGTGATGAATAGGGCATTGGTATATTCCGTTTTTTCTTTTTTCAATTTTTCTATATCTAATTCTATTCCATCAACGAAATTTACATAAACACGTCTTGGAACTATATCAATATGATCATCTACAGAAATTACTTCATTTTCTTCACTTGAATATAGTTTCTTGATACTTTCTTTCACTTTATTTAAAGTTGACACATCATTAAGATTGTCAACAATATTTTTAGATATATATATCAATGGAAGCTGTAAAGAATTTGCTTTCTTAAATTTGACTTTAGGTGAAGATGCATAAATAAACCTACTACTACCCGTAATCATTCCCTGATTCAACAACTTCTTGAAGGGTTCATCAAAGCCAAGGTGTCCTAAGTCGTACAAAACCTTTGTCCACAAACGGCTATAGAGCAAATGCCCCACGGCATGTTCTGTTCCACCAATGTATAAGTCCACCTGGTTCCAATAGTCAGTCGCTTGTCTGCTGGCAAATTCAGTGTCATTGTTATTGTCCATATACCGAAGGAAATACCAAGAAGAACCCGCATAACCAGGCATGGTATTAGTCTCCAAAGTGCCACCTATATTGTCATTATACTGATTAAACCATTCTGGAATATTCGCCAACGGGCCTTCGCCATCAGGTCCTGGAGAATATGATTCCACCTTTGGCAATTCAAGTGGCAAATCACTTTCAGACAATGGATAAGCAATGCCATTCTTCCACACAATCGGGAAAGGCTCGCCCCAATACCGCTGACGGCTAAAGGCTGCATCACGCATACGATAATTAATCTTGCGCTTGCCAATGCCCATTTCCTCTAGCTTATCCACCACTATTTGTATGGCATCACGCAATACCACGCCATTCAGAAAGCCGCTGTTGGTAAGCTTTGCATCCTTGGTAGCATTAGGTTCTGTACCATTGAAGGCGTCGCCAATGATATTTGTAATAGGAATATTGAAGTGATTGGCAAACTTAAAGTCGCGCTCATCGCCACAAGGCACCGCCATGATAGCCCCCGTGCCATAACCTGCCAACACGTATTCGCTAATCCAAATAGGTATCTCGCGGCCATCAAACGGATTGATGGCATACGCCCCAGTAAATGCACCTGTTATCTTTTTCTCAGCCTGACGCTCACGCTCACTTCGGCTTTTAACATAAGTAATATACTCCTCCACTTCCTTTTGTTGCGCAGCAGAAGTTATCCCTGCTACCAACTCATGCTCGGGTGAAACCACCATAAAGTCAACTCCGAAGATGGTATCGGGACGGGTGGTATAGACCTTTAGTTGTAAGTTGTAAGTTGTAAGTTGTAAGTCAGAAACTGCACTAGCTTCGGTATCGGTTAACGGTTGACGGTCAACGGTTTTCACTTTGAAATCAATCTCCGCCCCCGTACTCTTCCCAATCCAGTTGGTTTGCATTTCCTTCATGGCATCGCTCCATTCCAGCTTCTGCAAATCATTCAATAATCTATCTGCATAATCCGTAATACGCAAATACCATTGGCGCAAACGCTTCTTTTCTACGGGATGCCCGCCACGTTCACTAACTCCGTTTACTACTTCATCATTAGCCAACACTGTTCCTAATGCCTCACACCAGTTCACTTCACCATACCCACAAAAGGCCAAGCGAAACTCCATCAATATATCTTGTTGTTCCTTCTCAGTAAAAGCCTTCCATTCTTCCGCAGAAAAAGATTTTACAGCAGAACGAAGTCCATCTATTTGGATAGAACCGGCTGTTTCAAAAGCCTTCACCAGTTCAGTTATTGGTGTAGCTTTCTGGGTAAGTGGGTTAAAATAACTATTAAATAATTGAAGGAAAATCCATTGTGTCCATTTATAATAAGAAGTATTGCAGGTAAGTACTTCCCTATCCCAATCATAGCAAAAACCAATCTTATCCAATTGCTTGCGGAAGTTGGCAATGTTCTGCTCGGTAGAAACAGCAGGATGCACACCATGTTCTATCGCATATTGTTCGGCAGGCAATCCAAACGCATCATACCCCATTGGATGCAATACATTAAAGCCTTTCAAGCGTTTATACCTACTAAAGATATCGCTGGCAATATATCCCAATGGATGACCAACATGTAAGCCCGCACCACTAGGATAAGGAAACATATCCAACACGTAATACTTAGGCTTATCGCTAGTATTACTCACCTTATAAGCCTTAGACTCATTCCACTTACCTTGCCATTTCTGTTCTAATTCGCTGAAATTGTATTCCATATATTCGTTTATCTTCCAAAGAGGAAGTTTAGTTTACTAACTGTTTGGATAAGAAGTATAATTAAAAACTTTGATAAAAATCGTTTCGTACATACTTTAACAACTACCTAATCCGTTTAAGAGGTGCAAATGTAGGCGTTTGGGTTACATTTGCGCCTAGTCGTACTCACAATATAAGACAGATTTACAATGGAAACAAGAGGAAAAGGGAGTTTGAAAAGAAGCAAACCCAATTATATTTTCAGTATTATAGGCGTTGCTTTGGTGCTGTTTATCATGGGTATCATGGGGTGGTTCTTTCTGAATGTGAAACAAGCGAGTAACTTGTTTAAAGAAGACATCCGTTTTAGTGCCTATCTACGGACGATGAATAAAGATACTATTGGTCAGATTCAACAGTTCATTGCCCAAAAGCCTTATGCCAAGGGGGTTACTTATGTGAACAAGGAGAGTGCAAAAGCTATCTGGAATAAAGAAAATAATGAAGATTGGGCAAAGATATTAGATGTGAACCCGCTACCGGAAAGCATAGACTTTTATGCAAAGGCATCTTATGTGAACAAAGACAGTATGCAGAAAATTTCGGACGAACTGATGGGAAAATATGGCAACCAAATAACTGATTTACAATACCCGAAGAGCTTGGTAACTAATCTGGATGAGAAAGCAAAAGTATATGGGCTAGCTTTTCTGGTTATCTCTATTGTGCTGTGTGCGGTTGTTATTTTCAGTATTGACAACACCATTCGTCTAGCCATGTTCAGCAACCGTTTTCTCATTAAAACCATGCAGATGGTAGGTGCAACCAGAGGATTTATAGCTAAGCCTATGGACATAAAAGCGGTGGTAAATGGCTGCATTAGTGGGTTTCTAGCTATTGCTTTGTTGTTTTCTCTCATACAATGGATTGAGACGCAGATACCGGAACTAAGGGCAGTGAACGACATCAATCAGATGTTACTGCTTTTTGGGGGAATGATATTGACAGGCGTAGGTATTTCTCTTTTCAGCACACACAGAAGCGTGATTAAATATCTAAAGATGAAACTGGATGACCTTTACTAATCGAGAATTAACAATTGACAAATGATACAATAAATGTTAATTATCAATTGACAATTGTCAATTATCCGCTGTCAATTATCAATTATCAATTATTCACCCTATTATTGCAACTTAAATGAAAAATGATGAGTAAAGTAAGCAAACCCACCACTTATACCTCTACTGCCAGCAAAGAGAAAAAGACGTTGCCATTGGCACCATTATTCACTAAAGACAACTATCTGTGGATGATTATCGGCGGTGTAATTATTGCAATCGGCTTATTTTTGATGAGTGGAGGCAAGAACCAGGATCCTGCTGTGTTTGACACCAATGTGGTTTATAGTTTTACTAGAATTACGGTAGCCCCTATTTTGATAGTAGGCGGATTGATAGTTGAAATATTTGCCATCTTCAAAAAGCAAAAAGCGGTTGAGTAATTAATAATTGATAATTGATAGCAAAAGAGGCGATGAAAATGAATTTCATCGCCTCTTTTATTTAAGAAACATTATTTTACTTCTTTCTCTTTTTGGTAGGATTGAAGATTACATCAGACTTTTCTACCACATCAATAAACTCTTTCTGAGCCACATTTCCCGCTAATGCGGATGATTGCGCCATTTGAACAACATTATCGAATGTAACATCTTTGATATAAGG
>CANGFK010000334.1 GCA_947452925.1 Chitinophagaceae bacterium
ACCTGATATCTGGCTTGCAAATTCAAGTGTTTACCATTGTTCTTTTGAGCTTCCAACCAACATGCCGCACTCAACTGAAGGTCTTTTGAAGGAGAAACAAACAACTGTGCAGCAAAATCTGAAGTGCCATAAAAGAACGAGCCATTTACCTTGTCGAAAGAAAATTGCGGGTCAATAGAATTGTATAAGCCCACATTTAAGTTCACTTTGTCAGAGAAAATATAACTAGCCCGGAAACCTCCTGTTCTTGGATAGCTATTGAATGTATTTTGCCAGGAATGAGACATGGAATAATTGAAGTTGTCTACAGGCGTAATCTTTTCAAACAACTGATACCTAAACATAGCTCCTGCAGAAAAGGAAAGTCTCTTATTTAGTTTATAAGAGAAATATAAGTTTTGAATATTGTAGTTTGCTTTTACAGCAATACCCTTTGATTCTGGTCGTGGTCCAAAATAAATATCACTAAAAAAAGATGCCTTGCCCATAGACTTTTGTATTTTCAGATCGAGCATACCAAAGTCTAACGAGTTTTGTTTTGTCCCAAGCAAATCGGGTGAGGGCGTATAGTTTTTGCTTTGAGCAAAATCGTACGCATAATAAATATCTGCCGAACCTGAAATTTTGAGGGTAGAGTCTTTGGATTGAATTTGCGCCTGAAGCAAACCTGAAAAACCAAAGAAGAGAATGAAAAACAACTGGAGCTTTTTCATAAATAAATAATTTATTGCCTTTTAAATTTTAAACAAGGGAGTTGAAAGTAAATGATTTTAGAAAGCAAATACCGCAGCTAACACAATCTGAACGTCATTTTTTGTGGGGTTACCACTCTTGTCTACGTAGGGTGTGTTTACATTGCTGCCATCTGTTAAATCATATTTCAATTCTTGTTTCAAAGAAAGTGCTCCAAAAGTTTCTTTGCCAGTGAGGGTGAATATGTTATAATTTTCTTTTACATAAACATTTGATACTAAATTTTGCTCGGTTTGCTCATGTTCCAACCTTGCTCCTAAACTGAAAAGACTTGTTATATTTTTCTGTATATACAAGCCAACACTCGTAAAATTATTGCAGGCATTAATTGATTGAGTGGCACTATCCATTCCTGAATAATTATTAAAATCCAAGCCTAGATATAACCCTTTGTTAACTTGGTAATGAGCCTGAATATTCTCATGAGTTCCATTATTTTGTTGTCCTTCCTTCCATATTGCAGCACTCAATTTAAAATTGTTGGTTGGATTCACATACAATTGTGCAACCACGTCCGACAAGCCAAAGTTTGGTGTACTAGTTACATTGTCCGTACTGTTTGGTGTTTGATTATTGATAGTATTAAACAAACCCAACGAAGCACTTACCTTGTCGCTGAATGAATAGTTAGCCTTCACCCCTACACTTCTGCTAGGAATTTTCCTCGACTCACGATAAGCATTAGATGCCAGATAATTGAAATTATCAACAGGCGTCAAACGCTCATACATATCGTAGCGGTACATCATACCAGCCGCAACCGACAATTGCTTTTGAACCTTATAAGTGAAATACAAATTCTGTAAATAGTACGCTGAAGGGGAAGCATCTTTGGGGCCATCGGCACGAGGTCCAAATGCAAGCTCCGCAAAAATGGAACTTTTACCCAAGTCTTTTTTCACTTGCAAATCCAACATGCCAAAATCGATAGAGTTTGGTTTAGTACCCATCAATGCATCTGCTGCACCAACTGAAGGATTCTTGCTTTGAGCAAAATCGTAATTGTAGTACACATCGGCTGAACCTGTTATTTGAAGAGACGAATCTTTTGTAGTTTGTGCATTTACCAAACCAAGGCAAGAACAGCCTAGAAAAAGAGAGCATAACATTTTTTTCATACCAGAGCAATTGTTGTTTTTAAAAATTAGAACTATGAGTTAAGTAATAACAAAAATGCCTGATAGTAACATGTATCAATACTATCAGGCACAGAATTTATTTTACAGTTAATGGTATTCTTTGTATCGATTGACTGTTTTCAAAAGCAGACAAATAGTAAATTCCTGGAGGAAGTTGTCCTATTGAAATTGAAAGTGTATTACTTCCTGCATGCACTGGAAGAGTAATGGTGTTTAGCTTCTGTCCAATCGTGTTTGTAAGTTGAAAAGTGGCTTTATCTCCTTTTTGAGAAGAATAAACTACAGTCAAAATCTGTCCAATACCCAACGGATTGGGATAAACTTTGGATATGGAACTCTTGGCAGTTGAAATTTGAACCGTCTTCACACCTGAGTAAGTGGATAATCCATTTTTATCTACAGTTTTCAGTCGATAATAAATACTACCATCCACGACATTTGCATCAACAAAGGAATAATTATGAATGATTGATGAATTACCAATTGAGGCCTTCCTTCCAATCATAGAGAAATTTTGTCCATCAATACTTCTCTCTATATCAAAATGATCTGTATTGGTTTCAGTAGCAGAACGCCAGTTAATGGTTACTTTATTTGCAACAGCAGTAACTTCAAAATTTGCCAGCTTAATTGGCAAGGCAACTACATCGTTAATGGTTTGCGGAAACAAATGCTTCCATGCCCTGTTTTGAAAATGAGCCATCGTGTCGCTAATTGCTGCTCTATGATTTGGACAACCATGTGATTCGCCTGCAATCAACCAGAAATCATGATAAGCGCCAGCGGCTGTAAGTACTTTATCCAAATTGATGGCAACAGAATCATTCACTGTTGCATCTTTACTTCCATGAACTATAAGCGTAGGTATTTGAGTAGATTTTATACTGGAATAATTGTATAGCCTATCATTCGGAGGAGAGGATCCCCAACAATCAGCTTCGGCTATCACTCCAGTAAGATTTATTTTATAGCCGCCATAATTTGGATCACCATCATAATTCACATAGTTGCAAGAGAGATGGCCTCCTGCGGAACCACCTCCTACAAATATAAAATTAGGATTGTAGTTGTAGGTCGACGCAGTAGTTGAATTTCTAATCCAATTTACACAAGCATCCATATCTTGAACTGCTAACAGGTTCTGAGCAAGTGTATGCCCACTTTTTTCATTATAATCTGGAGCAAATGCTACATACCCACAAGTTGCCATGTACTGACAGAAAGTAACCACATACGATTCTGTTTTTGTACCAGAACCACCAGAAGGCGCCCTAAAACCACCGCCATGTTGAAATACAAAAACTGGTCGTTGCGTATTGTTATCGCCAGTAGGAAGATACACATCTACATCGTGAAAACTATTATTTGGTGTTGCATAATAGACCGTTTTTACAGTAGACCCTGAAAACTTTGGGGTAACAAAATCATCCGGATTTGGAATTACTTGTAAAAAATATCCTGTATTCGAACCATCACTAGCGCTTATGCCCAATTGATAACTACCTACTGCTACTGTAGCATCCCAACTTATTTGTCCGGTAGATGAATTTATAGTAACACCACCAGGTGCACTTGAAAGAGAAAAAGTTACTCCAGCGGCAACACCAGAAGCAGCAACTGAACGCTGTGCCAAACCATGATAAGCAATACCATTATTGTTGGAGTAAGAAACCTGAGCAAAACAAGAAGATGGTAACCAACCGAGCAAGAGGACTAGTAAAGGATAAAAAGTATTTTTGTAACCCTTAGATAGAACTCGTGTAGCATTTTTCATGGTAGCAAATTGTTTGAACTTAATTGTTGTTTAAAATATAATCTGTCAATCTTCAAGAGAAGATTCGCCTTTTGTACAGACAATATTTTGAGGGGATGCCCTTAGTGGTGCTACCAAATAATCGGTGAATAATAGGAAAAGCTATTTAAAAGGAACAAGGGTTATTTAAGAATCTGATTGTATTGATATTATGGTCGCTAAAGAATTGATGGGCTGTTGTTACACAGTTCAATTGTTCGTACACAACATTTTGTTGTGCACCAGTTAAACTTGATATAACAGGAAAATTCTGCGGTTTGGCTTTAACGGCATCAGTGAGTCGGTTGTAATATCCAGGGAGATGATTTTTAGAATCGAGTAAGTTATTTGCCTTTATCTCCGCAAATATCTGTTGAGACAAGGATACACTAATCACCGAATTCCTAGCAAACCTCTCAGGATACAAAGGCGAGGTGATATTGGTAAAATAAGCAC
>CANGFK010000335.1 GCA_947452925.1 Chitinophagaceae bacterium
GAATAAGTTCCTGTAACAGGATTGTATGAATTCGAAAACTTGGTATCAAACAAAGAGAAAGACAAAGTATTTCTTTTTTTACCTCCCACCCAAGGTTCAGTAAAGGAGAAGTTATAAGAACGGAATGCACGACCATTGCTTTGTACACGTATACTCAACTTCTCTCCATCACCCATTGGCAAAGGATCCCAAGCTTTTTTATGGAATAAATTTTTGGTTGAGAAGTTATTGAATGTTACACCCAATGTACCAGTTAAACCAATATTTCCACCCCATCCAGCACTCAATTCTAATTGGTCACTCGATTTTTCTTCAACAGTATAATTAATGTCTACAGTGCCATCATCAGGATTTGGTACAGGGTTAATACCAATTTTTTCTGGATTAAAGAAGTTCAACTGAGCTATTTCGCGCTGAGAACGAATCAGATTTGTCTTGCTAAACTTATCTCCTGGCACTGTTCTCAATTCCCTTCTTACAATATATTCCTTTGTTTTTTCATTGCCAGAAATACGAATATTCTTAATAGTTGCTTGTGGACCTTCCACTATTCTTATTTCATAGTCAATGGTGTCATTATACACTGCAACTTCAACAGGATCTGTCCGGAAGAATAGATAACCTTCATCTTGATACAAAGTACTGATGTCTGTTCCTTCTGGTGCGCCCTTACCTAGTCTTTTGTTCAATAATTCTGCATTGTATATATCGCCCTTTTGAATACCTAATATAGCAGTCAAAAGAGAGTCATTGTACTTCGTGTTGCCTCTCCAAATAATATTTCCAAAATAATACTTGTGCCCCTCACTTACTTTGATATCAATATTAAATGACCCTTTTGAGTTCTTATATACCTTGTCTTTCGCAATAGCCGCATCTCTGTAACCTAAACTGTTGTAGTAATCAATCAGCTTTTCTTTATCATCTGCGTATTTCTTTTCATTGAATTTAGCTGAGGTAAAGAATTTTAAACGAACATAAGGATCCAATAGCTTTTTTGTGTAAGAATAAGTCAGGTACCCATGATCTTTCAGATAATCATCAAAAGTGTAGTGCTTTGGAGATATGAAACCGCCACTGTTATCGGGAGGATAAAGTGTCAGCCTCGATTGTTCTTTCGTATCTTTTAGCTTGCTTTTTAGCTTGGATTCATCAATGGTGTTTCCATCAAAGCTAATATTGTTGATGCGTGTTTTTGATCCTTTGTCAATGTTGAAAACAATAGAAAGGGAGTTATCCAAACTCTTGTCTTTCTGCTCTTCAATTTTAGTCTTTACATCTTGATAGCCTTTCTCTGCATAAAACTTATTTATAGCATCTATCGCAGAGCGCTTCATATTTTCTGTAACTACCCTGCCTACAACCAATCCCGACTTAGTTTTCAAATCATCAGCGTCCCCTTTAGATACACCAGTAAACGAATATTTAGCCAGACGCGGACGTTCAGTAACCACAATTTCTACCGTGATGTTCTTTCCCTCCAGTTTTGTGATGTTCACACCTATGTTACTGAAATAATTCTGCCCCCATAGTTTAGTAATCGCTTTGGAGAAATTATCCCCCCCGGGAATGGTAACCTCATCGCCTACATTAAGAGTAGAAACAGAGATAAGTAGATTTTCATCAAAAAAATGATTACCTACCACTTTAATTGCCGCAATCTTATATTTTTTAGGAACTTTTTGAGTGAAGATATTTAGTAGGTCGGCATCTATAGAGGTAATGGAAGTATCCTTAATGTTCTCTTGGGCGTGAACATTAATAGAAAGAGAGGTAATTATGAAAGCTAAAAATAATAATCTATAAACTAACTGCATCCAGTTGGGGGTTTGTAATTGACCTGAAGACTGTTTTAAAACGAGAGCTTTCAATAATTATCAATTTGCTATAAAAGTGGCAAATTAAAGGCATATTTTAAAAGTCTTTGTTAAATAAGAAGTTAAACAAATCACACTTTAAGAGATTAGAGTGTTGCTTGTCTCTTCTTCTTCAATTTGTTTACCCGTTTTGCCAAAGCGTCTTTGTCTGTTTTGGAAGTCAATAATTGCTTCATACAGGTTTTCTTTTCTAAAGTCTGGCCAGCGTGTATTGGTAAAATAAAGCTCAGCATACGCTAGTTGATACAGCAAAAAGTTACTGATTCTATATTCGCCACTAGTACGAATCATCAGTTCTGGATCCGGGAAATCGCTGGTACTCAAATATTGTTGTAATGTATCTTGATTAATGTCGTCTGCTTTTATCTTCCCGTTTTCTACATCATGTCCAATTCTTTTCACAGCGTCGGTCAGTTCCCAACGGCTGCTATAGCTTAGTGCCATAACCAGATTCAATCCCGTATTATGGCTGGTCATATCAATAGACTCTTCCAATGCCTTCACCGCAAACGGCGGCAGCATATTCATATCACCAATGATGTGGAGTTTGATATTGTTTTTATTCAAAATAGGTACTTCTTTTCGCACTGTTTCTGCCAACAGTGCCATCAAACCATTCACTTCAGGTTCCGGCCTGTCCCAGTTTTCTGTGCTGAAGGCATAAAGCGTAAGGTAACCAACACCCAAATCCGAGCAGCCCTCTACAATATTTCGCACGCTTTCAACGCCATGATAATGTCCGTATAAACGCTCTTGTCCTTTCTCTGCAGCCCATCTGCCATTGCCATCCATGATGATAGCAATGTGTTTGGGCAATTTATTTAAGTCTATTTGATCGATTATTGATGTCATAATGTGCCAGTAACTTCTTGAGAAGATGTCGCAAAAGTAATAAAATGACCACAAGCAATTGGTTAAAATAAACAAAGACCATTTTGCAGCTTTCTGGTATCAATTTTATGGCGTTGCCATTTAGTTTCAACTGCACAATTATCACTAAATTAAATTGCCACAAAAGCTCTCATCACCTCCCATCAACTGCTCAAATTAAAACATTACCTATTTTCCTTTAGTTTCGCCGACAAATTATAAAACAATAAGTATGTCTCTAGTAGTAGTAGGTTCTATGGCTTTCGATCAGATAGAAACGCCATTCGGAAAAACTGATAAAATAATTGGTGGTGCAGGTACTTTCATCGCTTGGTGTGCTAGCAACTTCACAGGGGTGAAGCAAATCTCTGTTGTTGGTGGCGATTTTCCTCAGGCCGAATTAGATACCCTCACCGCTCGTGGTGTAGCATTGGAAGGAGTGCAAATTAAAAAAGACGAAAAAACTTTCTTCTGGAGTGGTCGTTACCACATGGATATGAATACCCGCGATACTTTGGTGACCGAACTAAATGTATTGGGCGATTTCAAACCCGTTGTACCAGAAAGTTACCAGGATTGTGAGTTCTTGATGTTGGGCAACCTCGCTCCTTCCGTTCAGAGCAGCGTAATTGAGCAGTTGAAAACAAAACCTAAGTTGATTGTAATGGATACCATGAACTTCTGGATGGACATTGCGCTAGACGACCTCAAACATACCCTTAGTTTGGTAGATGTGTTGATGGTAAACGATAGCGAAGCCCGTCAGTTGAGTGGGGACTATTCTTTGGTTCGTGCTGCTCAGAAGATCTCGGCTATGGGACCTAAGTTCGTAATTATCAAAAAAGGAGAACATGGTGCATTGTTATTCCACGACAACCAGATTTTCTCTGCGCCAGCTTTACCACTTGAAGAAGTTTTCGATCCAACAGGAGCAGGAGATACATTCGCCGGTGGCTTCATTGCACATTTGGCAAAGACAAAAGACATCAGCTTCAACAATATGAAAACAGCCATCATTGTAGGAAGTGCAATGGCTAGTTTCGCTGTAGAGAAGTTTGGAACAGAAAGATTAAGGTCTCTTACCAAAGAAGAAATCCACGAAAGAATAGGACAATTCGTACAACTATCAACATTTGATATAAACCTAGTATAAATAAATATGAGTTATGAAATATGAATTATGAGTAAAGCATTATAACTAGACTTTACTCATAATTCATATTTCATAACTCATATTTCATAGCTAAAGTCCTAGTATCCATGCAAAAATCAATGGCGCTACAATCGTAGCATCACTCTCCACAATGAATTTAGGTGTATGAATATCTAGCTTGCCCCAGGTTATTTTCTCATTTGGTACAGCACCACTATACGAACCATA
>CANGFK010000336.1 GCA_947452925.1 Chitinophagaceae bacterium
ATGGATTGGTGATGTTGTTGCCTCATGGCTATGAAGGGCAGGGGCCAGAACATAGTAGTGCTAGGTTGGAACGTTTCTTACAAATGGCTGCTGAATTGAACATAATAGTCACTAATGTAACCACTGCTGCAAACCTTTTCCACGTTATCAGAAGACAATTATCTTGGAACTTCCGTAAGCCGTTAATCAATTTCTCTCCAAAAGCTAACTTAAGAAGTCCTTGGACTTTTAGTAAAATAAGTGAACTGTCTACCGGTAAATTCCAGGAGGTTATTGATGATGCTACTGTTTCTGACGTTACACAAGTGAAGAAAGTACTACTATGTAGTGGGAAGATCTACTTCGAAATGGCTGACAAACAGCAAAAAGAGAACAGAACTGATATTGCAATCGTGCGTTTAGAACAAATTCATCCATTGCCAACCAAGCAACTAGATGCATTATACAGGAAATATGGTAGAGCTATGTGGTTCTGGGTACAAGAAGAACCACTGAATATGGGGGCTGCCTCGTTCTTACAAATGAATCTGAAGTCTGTTAATTTTGGTATTATCAGCCGCAATGCAAGTGCTTCTACAGCAACTGGTTATTCTAAAGTACATGCGAAAGAACAAGCTGAAATAATTGACATGGCATTCAGCATATAATATAATTACACTGACAAGTATAAACATTAGAAATAAAAATTTTATGATTGACATTAAAGTGCCTGCAGTTGGCGAGTCTATAACTGAGGTTACCCTTCTTAAGTGGACTAAAAAAGAAGGTGCTTATGTAGAACGTGATGAGATTATTGCTGAATTGGAGAGTGAGAAGGCAACATTTGAGGTAAATGCAGAACAGGCAGGTGTCTTAAAAAGATTGGCCGAAGAGGGAGATACTATCCTGATAGGATCTATTCTGGCTCAAATTGATGAAACTGCTGCTAAGCCAGCCGCTGCTGCCCCTGCAGCCGAACAACCTAAACCTGTAGAAGCTGCTCAGGTAGCTGCTGTTCCTGCTGCTGCAACTAGTGACGTGAAAGCTTCTCCAGTTGCTTCTGCAATCATTGCAGACAAAAAGGTAGATACTTCTGCAATCACGCCAAGTGGTGCTGGTGGAAAAATAATGAAAGGCGATGTATTGAATGCATTGGCTAATCCTGGCAAGAAAGCTTTTGCCGGCAATGAATTATTCACACGTAATGTACGTGTAGAAAAGATGAGCAACCTTCGAAAGACAATCAGTCGTCGTTTGGTTGAAGCTAAAAATACAACTGCCATGCTCACCACTTTCAACGAAGTGGATATGGGCAAAATAATGGAAGTAAGAAAGCAATTCAAAGATAAGTTCAAGGAGTCTCACGGTGTAAACTTGGGCTTCATGAGCTTCTTTGCCAAGGCTTGTGCTATTGCGTTAGGCGAATGGCCTGCTGTAAATGCATACATTGATGGTGACAATCTAGAGTTCCACGATTATGCCGACATCAGTATTGCTGTAAGTACACCTCGCGGGTTGACTGTTCCTGTTATCCGTAACGTGGAGAGTTTGAGTATGGCTGAAATAGAAAAGACAGTTATCACGTTGGCAACTAAAGCAAGAGACAGCAAGTTGACTGCCGAAGATTTGCAAGGTGGTACATTCACAATCACAAATGGAGGTGTATTTGGTAGCTTGTTGAGTACGCCCATCATCAATATACCTCAAAGCGCTATATTGGGTATGCACAAGATTCAGGATCGTGCAATGGTGATAGATGGTAAAATTGAAATCAGACCAATGATGTATTTGGCATTGAGCTACGACCACCGTGTGATTGATGGTCGTGAGAGTGTTAGCTTCTTGGTGAGGGTAAAAGAATTACTGGAAAATCCACAGTTGTTGTTGATGGGTAAAGACCCTGTTAAGACTTTGTTGGAACTATAATTTTAGGTCAACAATATAAATTAGAAAAAGGCTTGGAGCATTGCTCCAAGCCTTTTCTGTTTCTATGAGTTTCAGATAGCTACATTATGCTTTCAGGAGCTTTCGGGTATTATTTGGGCAGGGTGAAATGAAAAGAACTGCCTATACCTACTTTAGAGGTAACACCAATACTGCCCCCATGATTCTCAACAATCTTTTTGCAAATTGCTAACCCAATTCCTGTTCCGTTATATTCATATTTCTTGTGCAAGCGTTGGAAAATGACGAATATTTTGTCATAATACCTGTCATCTATCCCTATGCCATTGTCACTGATGCTAATTTTCCACTCTTTGTCCTCTTCCATTGTTTTTATTTCAATATAAGGTAGCCGTTCTTTACTTCTATACTTGAGTGCATTACCTATTAAATTCTGAAACAATTGTACTATTTGCGTATGAACCCCATTTATTATGGGTAGCTTTCCTATCTTAATTTTTCCTTGTTCTCTTTCAATAACTGGTGCCAATGTCAGAATAACCTCCTCAATCACTTCATTAAGGTCAATATCTTTCATCTCCACCACCGTATTATCTACCCTCGAGAACTCTAGTAAGTCTGTAATTAGCTCCTTCATTCTTATCGATGAATTTATTGAGTAGTCTATAAATTCATTTGCCCGGTCATCCAACTGGTCTTTGTACTTTTCTTTAAGTAGTTGAAGTGCTCCATTAATGTTTCGTAGGGGCTCCTGCAAATCATGTGATGCTACATAAGCAAACCGTTCAAGTTCCTTGTTGGAAGATAATAACTTAGATGCCTTGGAAACCAGTTCATTATTTAATGATTTTAATAGCCTCTCCTGTTCTTTTCTTGCAGTAATATCTTGTACCACTCCATACATTTTGAGTGGCATACCCTCACTGTCATAAGTAAACTTCCAGTAGGAACTGATTTCTCTCTCCACTCCGTCGGCTCTTATTATCTTAGAATCTAATTCAAGGTGGTCAACTTTTTTCTTTGGCGCTTCTTCCAGAAGGGCTATTTTGTATCTATCATCCGGGTGCAAAAATTGAGCACTTATTTTGTCCGTTATTTCCTCTCCTGAAGGTTCTAACCCATGAATTTTGTAGAAGCCATCAGACCATAAGAATTTACCTGTTTTATAGTCTATTTCCGAGCTGCCAATCTCCGCTAGTATCTCTGCCTGACTAAGCAACTGCTGATTCTTAGTGAGTTTTTCTTTGGCTTCAACTTCTTCTGAAATGTCAATGAATGAGTTGATGGTATTTGATGTTCCGTTGGCATCAGTAAAAAAATTTGAAAACATGATGCATGGAAAGTATTCCCCATTTTTTTTAATACCCCTTACCTCACCTCTTGCCTTACCATTGATGGTTCTTTCTCTCCTTATTTTTTGGTATTCTTCACTTTGGTCATCAAATAAATCAGTTCGTTGTTTTTGTTTCATTTCATCCAAGCTGTCATAGCCAAACATCTTTATGGCTGCTCTGTTTGCATCTAGTACAGCGCCATCTCTGCCTATGATAAAGCCATTGAGTGAGTTCTCAATTGTTGCTCTATATTTCCTTTCACTTTCTACTAAATAAAGAAACTGTTCTTTTTCTTTCGTAACATCTTTTAAGTAGCCGTGCCAGATAGTAGCTGTCCCAACTTTCTCGGGACTTGCACTTATATTTACCCAGATAATTCCTCTCTTGCTATGATCAAGCCTCAAATCAAAGTCTATTGAGTGCATATTTTGTAGTGAGGATTTGATAATCCGCTTGATTGCGTAAGTATCATGTGCATAGATTTTGGAAAGAACAGTTTTAGAATCTGATATGATTTCAGTTGAAGTGTATTCGAAAATAGAGAAAGCGGACTCATTGATATAAGGAAAGGTGATTAGTCCATTATCTAGCAATTGAAGTTGAAATACAACCACTGGCAATTGCTGTAACATTTTCTCAAAAGGCTGCATCACGTTCATTTAAAGGGTTAGAGTGAATAATATTCCATCAAATTATATCTGTACCTCACCGAAACATGACTTCTTACTAAGCAACTTATACTTTTAAGCAAGAAATTGGTATCGCAATATAGGGTAAATGTTTTATTTTCTATTCGGTACCTTATATCTATTGTTTAAAATATTGAACATTGTGTGGGTTTAATTGATAAACGCCATATTA
>CANGFK010000337.1 GCA_947452925.1 Chitinophagaceae bacterium
ATAATAATATCCTTTTAAAGTGGCAGACTAGTACTGAAATAAATAATTCTCACTTCATAGTTCAACACAGTATTAATGGAAATTCATTCACCGATATAGGTTCTGTAAATGCAATTGGTAGTGGTGCAAATGGCTATCAGTTTACAGATAATAACCCTACCAATGGCATTAACTACTACAGGCTAAAGAGCATAGAAAAGGGTGGGTCTTTTACTTATAGCAAGATTGTGTCAGCTAAACTTTCCACTATCGACTCTCGACTTTCAACTATTTCAGTATTTCCAAATCCTGCTAAGAGCTCTGTAACTATTAATGGTAATCATATTGCTTCAGTTCAGGTATTTGACAATATGGGTAGGGTACTAAAAGTTGTTTCTTTTAAAGATGCTAGTAATCCTACCTTGTCTTTATCTGAAATGGCAACAGGGATCTATAACTTGAGAGTACAGTTTATTGATGGAAACTTTCGTAGAGTGGGATTTGTGATTAATTGATAATTTTTAATTTATAATAAGCATGAGAAATAAGATTTACTTGTTGTTAATGGCCTTTTTTGTATTAACCATCTCTGCCATTGCTGCTCCACCAAAGATTACAAACTTCTCGCCTATATCAGGCAATGTAGGTACAACCGTTACCATCAACGGCAGTAATTTCGACTTAATCCCCACTTCAAACATTGTTCGTTTTGGAGTAACTTCAGCAACAGTGCTATCAGCTACTAGTAATAAACTCACCGTAAGTGTTCCAGCAGGTGCTTGCTACGCCCCTATTACTGTACAAAACAAATCGACAGGTTTGAGTGCGGCGAGTTCCTCCTATTTTCTACCTACCTTTTCTCCTAACAAAGGCAGAATTCAGGATACCGATTTTGTCGTAAAGACGGGTTTGAACATAAGGAATGGCAGAACTATATCCGCAACTGTTAGCGATTTAAACAGTGATGGAAAACCAGATTTGTTGGCTTTAGGTAGCTCCGACTTCTCGGTAAATAATAAGTTATACATAGGTACCAACACCACTGATGCAGGAGTTTCTAGTTTTACAAAAGACAGTGTTTTATTGGGTTCAACAGCGAGTTCAATAAACATGACTGCGGGTGATATTGATGGGGACGGGAAGCCAGATATAGTGGTTGCATTCATCGGATTGGGTAGCATTACTATCTGCAAGAACACCACTAGCACTGCAGGGGGAAAAATAACTTTTGCTCCTAACCTCAAAGTCAGCACAGTCGGTGCTTTTACAAGTATGGCATTGATAGACATGGATGGTGACGGTAAGAAAGATCTGGTTTCTTGTTCTAGTGCCAGCAACTTCATTTCCGTTTTGCCCAATACCAGCACTGTGGGAAATATCAGTTTCGGAGCACAAATAAATTTTATCGCAGGCAAAGGATCATTGAATATAGATTGTGCTGATCTGGACGGAGATGGCAAATATGATGTGGTGTGTTCTAACAGAAGTGCCACTAGCATATCCATTTTTAAGAATACCAGTACCGGCGTGGGCAATTTCAATTTTGCAACTAAACTAGATTACACAACTATGAAGGGGGGCATTGGGGTATCTATAGCAGATATTGATTCGGATGGCAAATTGGACATTGTTTCATCGAGTGATTCCATAAATTATATTTCCATTTTCAGGAACCAAAGCACGATAGGCAATATCAGTTTTGATCCTATGAAATATTTCTTTATGGGAAATAATATGAATTTTACCGGGTTGGGTGATTTTGACGGTGATGGTAAAATAGACTTAGCTGTTAATGCACGTAGCATAAGCTATTCTAGCTATTTCGGAGCTGCCATTGTTAGAAATATCAGCACACCAGGCAATTTCGCATTTGAAACACCAGCTCTTCGTGGAGGATATACATATACAACCGGTGTTGGATTTGTTGGTGATATTACCTTAGACGGGAAGCCTGATATTGTCAATTACGGCGATGACTATGTCCTTTATTACGAGAACAAAATTGCTTTGGCTGGCAATGCAAACCTAGACACCGTCTATATTGCGGGCGGAACTTTGAGCCCCAATTTGCCCGACTATACCAAAACATCTGATTTCTTTGTAAACATGCCTTATGATAGCAGCATCGTTCAGGTATTTGCAGATGTGGTGGACACAGGCTATGCTAGTTTATCGGTACAGGTTAATGGTAAAGGATATAAGGCAATATCGGCAAAAACATACAGCCCGGTAAGCCTTGATCCGGATACCAACTACATCCAAATAAAAGTAACGGCACAAAATGGTACTGACAAGATATATACCATCACTGCCGTTAGGGTATTGCGACCACAACTGTTGTCAGCTTCCACCAACTCAGGGACAATCGGGACATTGGTATCCTTAAAAGGAAAAAATTTATCTGTAAATCCTTCATTAAGCATTGGTGGGGTAAATGCAGTAATAGTTAATTACACCGATAGTACGATAACAGCAATGGTAATGCCAAATACGCCATCTGGACAAATAAAAGTTACTACCATTAGTGGCACTTATACGTTTAGAGATTTATTTGTTGTGACTTCGACATCCTATCCTAGCCTATTAGAAGGTAAACAATCTATTGTAGGCAATGGCGGTTATTTTTTAGGCAATAAAGTAGCCCTCAGTGCAGATGGCAATACTGCTGTTTATGGTTGTATAGGGGCAGCAAGTGGGGTTGGAGCCATTGGCGTATCCATACGTAATGGCGGCAGTTGGTCAAACATTTCGCTTTATGGTAGTGCACGAAACATTGGAAATTCAGCACAAGGAAGTTCAGTAGCAGTAAGCGCCGATGGAAATACCATCATAGAAGGTGGGGCCGCAGATAATAAGGGGCTTGGCGCTGCATGGATATTTGAAAAGAAGGATGGATACTACCAAGAAAAAGGAAAACTAGTTGGCACTGGTTATACCTCGTTGTCATCTACAGTACAAATGGGTTCTTCCGTGGCAATAAGTGCTGATGGAAATACGGTCGCCTTTGGTGGTCCAAACGACAGTTACGGCGATGGATTGGTGTGGGTGTATAATAGGGTTGACTCCTCGTTTAAACAGCAAGCCATCATTAAGGTTCCTATCAGTGGTGCACTTTTCGGTTCTTCACTTGCTTTCAGTGCAGATGGAAATACCTTGTTGATAGGGGCAGATGGTGTTAGCAATAATATCGGTTCTTCCTTTGTATATGTAAGAAGTGGCACCACTTGGACACAACAAGCGCAACTTACAGGTACAGGTTATATTGGCTTAACAGTACATCAAGGTGCAGCGGTTTCTTTGAGTGCAGATGGAAATACAGCGCTCATTGGCGGTTATTTTGATAGTTCAGCAAGAGGTGCTTGTTGGATGTTCAAACGCACAGGAAAATCATGGCAACAAGATGGTCCAAAAATAGTAAATGATTATTCTGGCGATCACGGGCAATTCGGTTATTCTGTTTCCTTAAATGCAGATGGCACCATCGCAGCAATAGGGTCTTTACACAACTCTTATTTAATTGGTCAACCATCCATTTATAAAAAGGTAAACGGCAAAATGGTAAGAGTAGTAGATCGTTTGGCTTCAACGGGAGTAGTAGATATAACCAATTCCTATTTTGGCTCTGCTGTTGCTATTAGTTCCGATGGCATTTCAGCGGTTGTAGGAGCTTCGGGAGATGATAGTAGAACAGGTGCCGTTTGGCATTACACATCAAATATATCCAATGTGTCCACTTTGTCTGCTCTAACAACAAGTGTGGGCTTCTTAACCCCTTCGTTTAATACTGCGGTATCGAATTATAACCTAAATGCAGGTGCCAACAGTAAAATTAGTGTGACTCCAACCTTAACTGATACTACAGCCACAATTTTGGTAAGCATAAATGCTAGTAATGCAGTATCAGTTTTAAACGGAGCAGCTTCTTCCTTTCTTCCTTTGAATTATGGTACCAATACTATCACTGTGACTGTTATATCACAAGCAGGGACAAGTAGTGTATACACACTTTCAGTAACCAGAGACTGCCCCAAAGACACCACCATTACGGTTAAAAACGTATGCTCAGCCGCATTGCCTTATTCATGGA
>CANGFK010000338.1 GCA_947452925.1 Chitinophagaceae bacterium
GCTTTTATTCTTGTTTGTTTTAATTGAGAAACGTATCGTTGTCTGCCTTTTCCGCTAAAGTTATTTCTAGTTAAAAATTTATAATAATCTACTGAGTCATCCTTATAGTGCTTTTCTTGCCAAACTTTATAGTAGTCAATACAAGACTTCCATGTGTCGAAATAGATATATTTTCTTTGTCTGAACCCAAAAAGGTTGTTTCTTTTATTAAAAATATTCGATTTAAAATGTCCTGTTTCATATATCGCCTGTTTCAAAACTATATCTGGGTGTTTGATGCCAATTGATAGTATGTAGCAATAAACATCTTGTTCTGTCTGGGCAAATAGATGACTACTTATTGTAAAGCAGAACACCAAAATTATCAGATACCTCATAGCAAGCAAGTCATTAATCGGAATAAATATAGTAACTTCTTCTGTTCATAATGGAATTTTATTTGTTTGAAATGCAAAGTCTACCAATACAGCATTGGTATAATCAGCGTATTTGCCACTTATTTATAGTTTTCCATTATTGCACAATCACAATTTTCACCAGGGGATATTCTCATTTTTTTACAAAATGATTTATAAAAGCCAATACGTTCTTTTCGGTTGTCGCTCACCATTTTTTCTTTTGTATTACATTCCAAACCGCCGTTGATGATGTTTATGGTCATCCCAAATCCGGGAGCCCGTTTCATTGTAATATCTTTAGGAGAAGGAGTCCATTTACCACACATAACCTCATGACAACTAGGTTTTGGTTTTTGGGCTTTCATCCAAAACCAAAGTGCGGCTTCAAATGCAACAGTGCCATTGGTTGAAACCAGTTCAGGATGATCTAGAAGTGGTAACTGTAATTCTTCTCCCGCCAATCCATAATTGTAAGCATAGGAAAGCTGAAGAGGCCCTCTACCATAGTAGTTTTTACCTGCTATTGGTTTGTATGGACTAGTACCACCTGTATTGTAGACGGGACAGGGCTTTTTTAGGCAATCTTGTTCTTCTTTATAGACCAACCCCCAAACATAAGGCCCTCCCTCTGCTTCGGGCCATCCATCCGTGGTTTCGTGAGCTATATTGGCAAAGAAAGCCATCAGCTCCTGTCTATTTTGTAGTTCAGTCCCTTCTGTGGCAAAGGCGGGAAATTTTTTTGTTGCTTCCATAAAAGATTCATACTTGTACAGTGTGTCTTTGTGTGGAAACAATAGATCAAATTGTTTCTTAGAAATAAGTTTTTTTAATGGGTATTCTTCAACGTTTTTTTGCGCTGAAGCAATCATACATATTAGTATAAGCGAACCAACTAAAAGCTGTTTTGTGTATAACATAACCTTGTTTTGAAAGTAAAAATCACTGTTTTACAATAATTAAGCCGTTGAACAAAGTAATTAAGTTTTTAGGTAACTTTCATAGCCATTAGTTCGAAAATATCTCACTTTTTTCTTTTTGTCTACTTTTTTAATAGATATAATAATCTATGGTATTTACAAATAAAAAATATATATCTATTATTTTGGTAGACTAATTAAAACCTACTATGTTTGCAACACCAAATTAAAAATGGATAGAAGCAAATACATATTATCATACTCCTTTTGCAACGCGTTTCGTTGTTGTTGTTAAATATTTCCGGCCTTTTCTTGAGGCCTCATTACGTTTAATCATACTCCTTCTTTACTAATAAAATTGTACAAAATGGCTACTCAAACATTCACACCTACAGCAACAATCTCTACTAAGATTTATAATTATGGTTATTATCCTTTACTAAAAGGTGATATTGCTCCTTTATTTCATTTTAACAATGATGCTTTTATTTCTTTACAACATTACCTTGATTTGCAACAACCTCTGGTAATTGCTTTTTATGATGGACTCAATCAAAATTTACAAACATTCAACGCTCTGGCAAGTTTGCAGGGGCAAGTATTAGAAAATGGAGGCAACCTTATCGTTGTTACAAATAATACTACTAGAACATTCAAAAAAAACCTCAAACAACTGGATAATCTTACAGTATTCTTTGACGCTGACAATGAAATTGCTGAAAAGTTTGGCTTGTACGACGCCGAGAACCCCTTGACAAACTGGATTGCAGGAATTGATAATATATATACAACAATTCCTGCTTTATATGTGGTTGCACCAGATAGACAAATTGTTTACCACCATATAGATTATCAATTTAATTTATTCGGAAAGGAATCTCTTGCCAACTCTGTTACTGAAGGATTATTAGATTCTGTTAGTACACTGGCAACCTCATACAGTTATCTGAGTAGGTGGAGCAAGAAACTTGTTTCATAAGAAGGCTAAGCGTGTTTGAATTTTCATTAAAAAACTCATTTTAGTACCTGTATGAAATACAATTTTCTAGCTTTTTCTATTCCTTTTTTTATTCTGCTTATATACATAGAGTTTGCTATCACTAAGAAAAAGAAACTTGCTGGCTTTGAATTGCATTCTGTAATTTCAAATCTAAGTGTGGGCATTCTAGAGCGTTTACTAGATGTTTACACTGGTGCATTGTTTTATTTTATCTACGACCTTTTGCAAAAAAACTATGGATTATTCCATATCAAAGCAACTCCCCTAGTTTGGTTGGCTTTATTAATTTGCACAGACTTTGTTTGGTACTGGTATCATCGGTTGGCACACGAAATAAACCTTTTATGGGCTGTTCACATAGTTCATCATCAAAGTGAGGATTTTAACTTTACTGTATCGGCTAGGATAACGGTATTGCAAGCGTTTTTGCGGGGAGGGTTTTGGTGCGTACTTCCATTATTAGGATTTCCTGCACCTATGATTACTGTTATGCTACTGATTCATGGACTTTATCCTTTCTTCACACACACAAAATTGGTTGGTAAACTTGGAATATTGGAATATTTGTTTGTAACACCATCCCACCATCGGGTTCATCATGCTAGTAATGAGCAATATCTGGATAGAAATTATGGTGATGTATTGATTATCTGGGATAAAATATTCGGCACTTATCAATCTGAAGAGGAGGAAATTGAAATTGTATATGGGCTTACCAAACCACTAAATACCTACAGCTTTCTATGGCAACATTTTCACTATTTTATAGAGATTTTTGTAGCCGTAGCCAAGCAAAAAACAATCAGAGGAAAACTAAAAACTGTTTTTGGCAAACCCGAGACACTAGATCCTGCAGCACGAAGCGAAGCAGAAAGAATATTTCATGTAAAACAGAGTACTGAATCTATTCATAAGCCACTTAATACTTACGTGAAATGGCAAATAGGTATTTTATTATCTGCCTTATTTGTATTTGTTCTATTAGAAAAGAATCTTTCTCCAATACTATCAATCGTATTTGTGTTGTTGAGTCTATTGACGCTAATAAATTGTGGAGCCATTATGGAACGCAAGAAGTGGGTATTTAACATAGAGTTTGCCAGGGCATTTTTAACTGTTTCATCCCTTATTTATTTTACCAGTTTGGATGGACTAATTATAGCTACTCTTCTTTTTGTAACTATTTTGACAACTAGTTACAAATACTTAGAAAATAGATACTTAAATCTCATTTACAGATGATAAACACATAGCTGCGTGGCCGAGTGGTGTAGGTTAAGGTCTGCAAAACCTTTTACGGTGGTTCGATTCCACCCGCAGCGTCAATTTTTTTAAATTAATCAATATTTATTTGGCAGTTAATAAAATACCACTATATTTGCCTACCAAATAAATAGACTAATTAATATTAATTAGTTTTTTAACCTCAAAAGGAGTCATGTTAACCACCAGCATAGAGTCCTTACATTTAAAATGTATAAACATGAATTCTTTAAAAAGAAAAGTGCTCAAGAGCATTCAGGTGGGTTTTTGTATTAACCAGTATTTTCTCCCCAAAAGTTGTTGTTGTTGCTAAGCAAGTGATTATGCTTGATTCTGAGTATTGTTTGGTAAGCCTGTTACGGGTTTAGTAACGATATCTTTATTCAGTCGGGTAATCTAAAATCCCTCAATACAATTATTCACATCAAGAACTCATAGGTAAACCTAACGGCAAC
>CANGFK010000339.1 GCA_947452925.1 Chitinophagaceae bacterium
CCTCGAAAAGACTGATGCCATAGATAACAATCAAACTAAGTATCCCACTCATTAACGTCAGATTCCTGATACCCCCAACCTCCCCTCTCCTAGTACGCAACCAATGAGCCAGCAGCATCCCGGCAAAAAACTCAAAGAATCGACCGAAGAAGGTACTGTCAAAAATAAACAACCAATTGTACAGCCACCTGTCGTGGTTGCCATTGTAATAATGCCAGCCATAACCTATCAGCAATGCAACACTCAGCAATACCAACAACAACCCAATCGCTTTGTAATAGTTTTGCTTGAGGTATGCATAGATAAGGGGTGCAAAGAAGTAAAAACTAAGTTCGACCGTAAGTGACCATGACTGCGGCAATCCTTCCAGATTGAATCTGTCGGAGAAACCTTTTAGCAATGTGTAGTTATAAATTGCCAGATTGGTTGCAGGGAATCCATTGTTGCAATAGCTGATGGTAAGAATAATCAGATAGACAGGAAAGATGCGCAATAGCCGTATCAAAAGATACTTCACATATTGTTTGGCGGACTGCAGAGGCTCATCCTGATAGGTGTAGGCAATGAGAAATCCACTGAGGACAAAGAATAAAGTGACGCCTGTATGAAACTCATTCAGGTTTTGAATGATGAAACCCGGCAACCAGCCACGCCAATACTTTCTGTTATGATATAGAAATACCATAATAGCAGCCACTGCCCGTAACCCCGTTAATGCCTTGAAACGTTCCTTCACTATTTTGTGCAATGATAGGAAAAAGGGTAATTGGATAAGACGAACCACCAAAAGGAAATCAAAAATTAGTCTATAGAATAAACAGGTTTAATAAGCCACTCGTTTCTGCTATATTTGAAACACTAATTATGAAAAAACAGCAATTGAATCTCTTTAGTCTCACGATGATTGTGGTGAGTTTGGTGATTGGGATGGGCATCTTCAAAACGCCTGCCTCCATCGCTGCAAAATCCGGCACGCCCACCATCTTTTTTACTGCATGGATTGTTGGCGGTGTCATTGCATTGTTTGGTGCATTGGTTTATGCAGAAATAGGCATGAGATTACCTTCTGTTGGGGGGTATTACAGTGTATTTGCACAATGCTACCATCCCGCAGTAGGGTTTACGGTGAACGTATTGATACTCATCAGCAACGCCGCATCCATTGCCGTGGTTGCATTGATTGGTTCTGACTATGTGAGTGATTTATTATTCGGAAAACCTTCGGGAGAAGCCTTCACGATACTTGCTGCTTTATTACCCATTGTATTGTTTTATGGCGTAAACTTATTAGGATTAAAAACAAGTAGTACCACCCAAAACCTTTTGATGGTCGCCAAAATAGGCTTGATAGTTTTGCTTATTTCGGCGTGCTTTACAGGACTCAATATTGCGCCCCACGGTTATAATACTGCCAAAAAAGTGTATGTATACAATGGACATAATGCAGGTTTGTTGTTAATGGTGAGCCTGGTAGCCGTATTCTTTACCTATGGGGGCTATCAACAAACCATCAACTTTGGCAGCGAAACAAAGACGCCTGCCACTTTGCAAAAAGGAATTGTGATTGGCATTCTCATCGTTTTATGTTTGTATCTGGCCATCAGCTATGCCTACGTAAAAGTGATTGGCTTTGATAAAATGAAAAATGCTACCGCCATCGGGGCACTACTATGTGAGACCTGGTATGGCAAGGCAGGCGGCAAAGTGTTTGATGCCTGTATGTTCTTGAGCGTACTGGCCTATGTAAATGTTTCGTTACTGAGTAACCCAAGGGTAATGTATGCTATGAGTAATGATGGGGTGTTTCCAAAACTATTCTCCTATAAACATCCAAAAACAGAAGTGATGATTCCTAGCTTGACGGTCTTTGCCATCATAGCTATTCTTGCAGCTTGCTTTGGAAGAGAAGTTGAGAACGTGCTGGACTTTAGTATTTTCTTAGATTGCATAGGCTTTGTAAGCTCCGCATCAGCATTACTCATTTTAAGGAACAGGGGCAAGGGAGATATTGCTGTAAAAGGAGTTACAAGATACCTGACGCCTTATTTGTGTGTGGTATTTGTGCTATCCTATCTAGTGGTAGCCACAGCTGTGGTAATAGATAATCCGATGGCAGCCATAACTGGGATTGCTTTAATGGTTTTGTTTTTTGTTATTTACTTTGGCTTTTTTCATAAAAGGAACAGAATATTAATGAACAAATAATGCAAAAAAATATCAAAGAAGAATCTATTTTTGATTACTTCAAATCCTTTCATTTACTTTGAACATTATGAAATCCTTATTATACATTTTTGTTTCAATAATTGCACTGCAATCAGGTGCGCAAACCAAGTGGGATTTGCGAACTTGTGTGGACTATGCCATGAAAAATAATATCACGGTAAAGCAAGCTGATGTTCAAGCACGCATTGCAGCGCTACAATTGCAACAAGCTAAACTTGCGGTATATCCCAATGCTAATTTAAGTTCGGGGCTCGGCACTCAGTTTGGTCGTTCCATCGATAGAATTACTAATAGTTACAGCAATACACAAGCCCTTTATAATAATTTTCAGTTTCAAAGTGGCATACAAGTTTACAACTATGGCCATCTGAAAAACAATATCTCCTATTCAGAATTCTCTGCAAAAGCGGCATTGGCAGATGTAGAGAAAGCGGCAAATGATGCAGCCTTAAGTGTGTGTACTTACTACCTTCAGGTACTTGCTGCCAAAGAACAAGTAACCATCAGTCAGCTACAGATTGGACAAACTCAAACACAGTTATCCATTACCCAAAAGAAAATAGATGCTGGTGTATTACCCGAATTAAATCTGGCGGAAATAGAAGCACAACTTGCCAATGACAGCAGCACTTACATTACAGCAGAAATAAACTATGAGCAAAGCGTGCTAGCATTGAAAGGGGTACTGAACCTAGACGCAGCAGCACCTTTTGAAGTGGTAATTCCAGATGCAAGCGCTATCCCAGTTTTGCCTTTATCTGAACTACAACCCGAACCCACCTATCAGTTGGCACTCGGCACACAACCACTTCAGAAAGCAGATGCCTTCCGCATTAAAGCCGCAGAAAAGAACATTGCAACTAGCAAAGCACAATTGTATCCTAGCCTTTCTTTCGGAGTAAATCTCTCTAGTAACTTTTACAACTCTTTCAATAAAATAGATAGTTATACATTCAGTGGATATAGCCCCAATGGGGACAAGATAAGTGTGGGCGGTACAGACTATTACGTTACATCTCCTGTAGTTTCTGTAAAGGAATCAAAAAACAGTTTTGGACAATTATGGAGTGGCTATGGCAATCAACTAAACAACAACTTCGGTCAGACCTTAGGCTTCAGTTTGAGTGTACCTATCTTTAACAACGGACAATATCGGACTGCCTATGAGCAATCAAAACTCAATTACAAATCACAGTTACTGAACAAAGAAGGGGCAGACATGACACTTAAACAAAACATATACACCTCTTATTCCAATGCTGTTTCTGCTTTACAGAAGCTAAATGCAGGAAAGAAAAGTGTTGAGAGTAATCAAAAAGCATTCGACTTTGCTACCAAGCGTTATGATTTAGGCTTATTGAGTACAATAGATTTATTGACCAATCAGAACAATTTATTGCGTGCCAAGTTGCAACAGGTAAGCAATGAATATGACTATATATTTAAAATGAAACTATTGGAGTTTTATAAAGGACAAGGGTTGAAATTGTAGTTATGAGTGGATTAACTAATAACTAACATCTACTATCTAAATTAAGAATTATGAATAAGACATTGCTTTGGATCATCATCGGCGTTGTAGTATTATTAGGCGGCTTATTTGGCTTGAAGAAAGCAGGCATCATCGGCAAAGAAGAAGGTGTAATGGTGGCGACTGAAAAGGCAATTACACGCACCATCACTGAAACAGTGAATGCAAGCGGAAAGATTTATCCTGAGGTAGAAATTAAAATCAGTCCAGACATCAGTGGTGAAATTGTTGGATTGTACGTGAATGAAGGTGATACTGTAAAGAAAGGACAAATA
>CANGFK010000340.1 GCA_947452925.1 Chitinophagaceae bacterium
ACAGGTTAAGTCATGTGGACTGGCTCAACAATTTGGGTAAGAACTTTGAAGACACCATTTCCAATGAAATAAGAATTAAAAGAAAAAATGATGGAGAGGAACGAATCTTATCAGTTCACGGGATTAGTATGAGAGATGAACAAGGTAAAGTAACAAAAAAGATTGGGGTAATTGAAGACATAACAGAAAGAAAACAACTGGAAACGGAACTTTTGAGAAGCCATAACCAATTGAAAAAGCTCACGCAAGAAGTTCCACTTGGTATTTTGCAAATGGAAAAGATGGGTAGCGAAAATCCTACTATAAAATTTGTAAGTAAAGCGATTGAAAACATTCATACAGGACTAACAGCTGAGGGCGTTATCCAGAATGCCGCTTTATTGTTTAACAGAATTCATCCCGAAGATTTTGATCTAGTGGTTAATAGCAGCAACCAGAGTGTAGAAAAATTGACCAATGTAGATATTGAATTCAGGGCAACAGATGTTGTTGAAGGTATAAAATGGATAAGACTGGCTTATCACCCCGAAAGAAATGAGGATAGCTCTACTTCCTTGTATGGCTATTTTCAAGACATCACCAAAGAGAAAAAGATGCTGGAATCTCTTGAAAATCAGAATAAGGAATTGAGGGACATTGCCTGGATACAGTCACACACCGTACGTGCCCCATTGACCAGACTGATGGGATTGGCAAGTTTGATGGAAAGAGGCAAAGCAAAAGAAATAGGTATGGAAGATTACTTTATGGAAAACATCCTCAGCACTTGCAATGAGTTGGATGCAATAATCAGGGAAATAGTTGAAAAAGCAAATAACATAACCTAAGCCTATTGGCAATCTGAATTTATTGACTTCAGCCAATAAAACTAACTTAAGACTTACCAAAAAAGGACTTTACCCTCAAGGGTTTACTGTATTTTAGAATTATTTACAAGCTAGTTGATTACAATCATCAACTTCCTCTTCCCATTTTCCCCTACTTTTATCGGGAAATAAAAAATTATCTATGTCAATTTTATCAAAAATACCCATCGTATTATCTATGGCTACACTACTTGCATTTACCAATGGCGACCCAAAGCCAACCCCAACTAAAAGCAAATTGCCAGCGAGCAACCCATTCAGTACGGTTAGTAAACTACCTTATGGCGTGCCAGACTTTAGCAAAATAAAAGATGCAGACTATCAGCCAGCATTAGAAGAAGGCATCAGGCAACAGTTGGAAGAAGTAAAACAAATAGCTGAAAACCCTGCTGCACCCACATTTGGCAATACATTAGTGGCACTAGAAAAGAGTGGGCAACTTTTGACGCGTGTAAACAATGCCTTTGGCTTGGTTTCAGGTGCAAATACAAATCCTGTTCTGCAACAATTGCAAGAAGACATTGCACCCAAACTAACTGCACTGAATGATGCCATCTATCTGAATGGTAAATTGTATAAAAGGGTAGAAAAGTTGTATGTTAATAAAGCAAATCTTGGCCTGGATAAAGAATCAGCCAGATTATTGGACTACTACTATCAGCAGTTTATAAAAGCAGGAGCAAAACTGTCTGATGCAGACAAAACAACCTTGAAGAAACTCAATGAAGAAGAAGCTTCCTTAGGCGCTAAGTTTGGCAACCAGCTATTGGCTGCTGCAAAAGAAGGTGCATTGGTTGTGAGCGATTCTACAGAATTAGCAGGCTTATCGCAAGAACAAAAAGATAATTACGCACAAGGAGCCAAGGCAAAAAAGCTTGAAGGCAAATGGTTAATACCACTTAAAAATACCACACAGCAACCGCCTTTATCCTCTTTATCAGTACGTGCAACCAGACAAAAACTATTTGAAGCATCCTGGTCACGTGCAGAAAAAGGAGATAGTAATGATACACGCCCGACTATACTTAGAATAGCTACCATCCGTGCACAAAAAGCAAAATTGTTAGGGTTTAAAAGTTATGCTGCATGGAACTTACAAGACCAGATGGCAAAAACACCAGAAGCAGTGGAGCAGTTCTTTGCCAAATTAGTACCTTCTGCCATTGGAAAAGCTAAAGAAGAAGCGGCGGACATACAAGCACTAATCAATAAACAAAAGGGAGGCTTCGACGTGCAGCCTTGGGATTGGGATTATTATGCAGAACAAGTAAGAAAAGAAAAATACAACTTAGATGAAAGTGAGATAACGCCCTATTTCCAGTTAGACAAAGTGTTAGAGAAGGGTATATTCTATGCAGCAAATCAATTGTATGGATTAACTTTTAAAGAACGCCACGACATTCCAGTTTATCAATCAGATGTGAGGGTGTTTGAGGTTTATGATAAAGATGGAAAACCATTTGCGCTGTTTTACGGTGACTACTATAAAAGAGATAACAAAAACGGCGGCGCATGGATGAGTAATCTAGTGGGACAATCTACTTTATTAAACAGTCAACCTGTTATCTATAATATCTGCAACTTCACTAAACCAGCCACAGGACAGCCCGCATTAATCAGTTTTGATGATGTAACAACTATGTTCCATGAGTTTGGACATGGTTTGCATGGTTTATTTGCAAGCCAAAAGTACCCTACCCTATCTGGCACCAACGTAGCAAGAGATTATGTAGAGTTCCCTTCACAATTCAATGAACATTGGGCTTTAGACCCTAAAGTTTTGAAGCACTATGCGGTTCATTACAAAACAGGGGCAACCATTCCACAAGCTTTGGTAGATAAGATTAAAAAAGCCAACTCATTTAATAAAGGATACAGTCAGACAGAAGTATTAGCTGCTGCCTCACTAGATTTGAAATGGCATAACCTAACCGCTACTGAAGAAATAAAAGATGCAGATATATTTGAAAAGAATGCATTACAAAGTTTGGGATTCACTTTTGCGGCTGTGCCATCACGCTACCGTTCCAGTTATTTCTTACATATATGGGGTAATGGCTATGCCGCGGGATATTATGCTTATGAATGGACAAAAATGCTGGAAGAAGATGCCTATTCCTGGTTTGAAGAACATGGAGGATTAACAAGAGAGAATGGTCAAAGATTCAGAGACTTGATACTATCTAAAGGAAATACAGAAGATTACAATACGATGTTCAAGGTATTCCGCGGTCACAAGCCCGACTTAAAACCAATGGAAAGAGATTTGGGCTTACCTGTCAAATAGGTGCCTACTTTATTAGTCAGTGTATTTGTGTGACTTTAATAACACACTTACTTATGCCTGATAACTAAATTAAACAGAGTAATTATTGCCACAGTAGAATAAAATGTTCTATTGTGGCTTTTTTATTTAACCATGATTCGTTCGTTTGTACTTAAAAAACACATTAACATAGAAAATATTATTTAACATCCTATTACAAAATAGAAAAAAGCAACACAGTTAATTGTATAAGTCTGAGAATATTTCCAACAAAACATTTTTTTTAATTAACAAACAGATAAAAAACAATTATGAAGAAAATTTACACAGCAATTCTTTTGGTTTGTGCATGTGCAGTTGGCAATGCTCAAAAAGTTTATCTAAACCAGAACTTCGACAAGCCAACCTTTGACGGAACGGCAAACTTTATTGCAGATGGCGATTTCATAGGTCCCACCAATGGAGGATTAGCTTATAGTTGTGCATTTTCTAGTCCCTCCCCAGACAACACTCAATTTACTTACATTGGCACTAGTGCTTCAAGCATTGGCGTTGATTCTATTGTGCCAGATGGCAATGGAGGTTATGCATTGATGCTGATGAAACAAAGTGGCTCTAGCAACTCAGCTAGCCTTGTGAGGTCTGCCTTATTTGATTCAGTTGCTGCACCCACTTTCTTGAAAGTTTCATTCGATATTACACCCGGTGATTTTTCTGCATCAAAAGCTGCAAACTCTTTCTATTGTACAATTGGAATTTTAGCAGACACAATGAAATCTGAATCTTCTGCTACCACTCTAAACACCAGATTAGCGATTTCACCGAATGGTGGTGCTACAAATATTTTTCGTTTAAGAGATCCAGCCACTCCTGCTACAATGGGGGTAG
>CANGFK010000341.1 GCA_947452925.1 Chitinophagaceae bacterium
ATATCAAAGGGCATTAGAAATTGAAATGAAGCTTTTGGGATTGATATTTCAAAGAGAATTTGAGATGGGCATCTTTTACAGAAGCGAACAAATTGGAAGTAGAAGGGTAGATTTTTTTGTAGATAATAAAATAATGGTTGAATTAAAAGCTTTGATAATGCTGGAAAATGTACATCTAGCGCAAGCAAAAAATTATTTGGAAGCCTACAATGTTGAAGTTGGCCTGTTGATTAATTTCGGTGCTGTGAGTTTAGATTTTAAAAGGTTGCAGAATAACAAATTTGTCGGAACCTAGATTTAAAAGATTAAAGAGATTATAAGAAACAACATCAAATTCCCTTTAATCATATAAATCCTTTTAAATCCAGGTTCAGAAAAAAGTTCTTTGAATATTGCATAGAAGTTATTATGTTCGCATCTCAAATCGCTTCTATGTTGTTAAACAGATTAAATAGTGCAATCCTTACTGTCGCAGTCATTGCGTTGGTAGTCTTGGTGGTTGTCGTTGTCCCTGTTTTGCATGGAGGTGGAAATTGTATTTAATTAATTAAACTTTATTAATAACACAACCGCCTCAATCGAGGCGGTTTTTTTTTGCCTCAAACTTGTCTAAAACATTCAATTATGAAGTATTTCAACGAGCACACAATCATCTTTCTCGATGGAGAATATGTTAAAGCTGCCGACGCGCGCACCGATTTGTATGGTCAGTCATTGCATTATGGCTATGCGGTTTTCGAGGGTATCCGTTCTTATAAAATGAAGGATGGCTCTACCAAAATCTTTAAACCAGTAGCACATTACGAACGATTGATTGCCTCTGCACAGGCATTGAACATGCCTTTTTCTTATTCTGTAGAAGAAATGATTGTGGCTACGGATAAGGTTTTGGCAGACAATAATTTGGGCGATGCCTACATCCGTCCGTTGGTTTATGGTCCGGATAATATGAGTTTCAATCCAAATACAATCTCTCATTTCACCATTCAGGCTTGGGAAATGCAACCTTTTCTGGGAGAGAAATTGCTTAGGGTAATGACTTCTTCCTTCCAGCGTCCCAATCCCAAAGGTTTTAGGATTACGGCTAAGGCAAGCGGGCATTATGTAAACTCTATCATGGCTAGTCACGAAGCAAAGGCGAAGGGTTTTGATGAGGCATTATTGACAGATATGGATGGATTTGCGGCAGAAGCTCCCGGTGCTAATCTGTTTTACGAAAAGGATGGAAAGCTGTTTACCCCTGCTTTGGGACATATTCTTCCGGGAATTACCAGGGCTACGGTGATAGAAATTTGTAAGGATTTAGGTATTGAAGTAACAGAGAAAAAGTTTACTACCGAAGAAATGTATGGTGCGGATGCGGCTTTCTTCTGTGGCACTGCTGCTGAAGTGATAGGTTTTGAAAGTTTGGATAATCAACCCTTCGCTAAAGCTTGGAATGATTCGGTTAGTAAAAAGATTCAAATGGTATACAAGGATTTGGTGATTAGTTAAGAAGCTATCATCAATCAACATAAAAAGAAAAGTTCTTTGTTTTTGATATTGATTAAAGGCTTTGTACATATATGTATTGCCTCTGTACGTATATGTACAGCCATTGTACGTTGAAGAACTGTCGCAATACGTATATGTAAAGTCGTAGTACATAGAAGAACTACCTCTGTACATATATGAACTGTCGCTGTACATATATATACAAGCGTAGTACATACACGTAAAATCATAGTACGTATATGTACAGAGGCAATTCTTCTACGTAAAATGGGATTATTGAGGGATTAAAAGTTAATAACTAAGTATAAAAAGGTATAAGCAGATAATTAAAAGATTGGGTTATGAGTGAATTAAATAAGTACAGTAAGACGGTTACACAAGATGTTACGCAACCTGCCGCACAAGCAATGTTGTACGGAATTGGATTGACGGATGCCGATTTGGCTAAGCCGCAAGTGGGTATTGCGAGCATGGGTTGGGACGGAAACACGTGTAATATGCACCTGAACGATTTGGCTAAGACCATTAAGAAGGGTGTTTGGGAAGAAGATTTAGTGGGATTGATTTTTAATACAATTGGCGTGAGCGATGGTATCAGCAATGGTACCGACGGGATGCGTTATAGCTTGGTGAGCCGCGATATTATTGCGGATAGCATTGAGGCCGTTTGTGGTGCACAATATTATGATGCGGTGATTGCAGTGCCTGGTTGCGACAAGAATATGCCTGGTTCCATCATAGCAATGGGGCGTTTGAACCGTCCTGCCATTATGGTTTATGGTGGAACGATTGCGCCGGGTCATTATAAAGGTCAGGATTTGAACATCGTTTCTGCCTTCGAAGCCCTAGGACAAAAGATTGCTGGCAACTTGGATGAAGCAGATTTTAAGGGTATTGTTATGAATAGCTGTCCGGGTGCAGGTGCTTGTGGCGGTATGTACACGGCAAATACCATGTCTGCGGCAATAGAAGCTATGGGAATGAGTTTGCCTTATTCTTCTTCCAATCCTGCCATCAGCGAAGAGAAAAATCAAGAGTGTATTGCTGCTGGTAAGGCAATCAGATTGTTGCTTGAAAAAGACATAAAGCCCCGTGATATCATGACGCGTGAAGCTTTTGAAAATGCTATTGTAACGATCATGGTTTTGGGTGGAAGTACCAATGCTGTGTTGCATTTGATTGCAATGGCTAAGAGTGTTGATGTTTCGATAACTCAAGATGATGTGCAGGCTATCAGTGACAGAATCCCTGTTTTGGCAGATTTTAAACCTAGCGGTAAATACTTGATGCAAGATTTGCACGAGCATGGTGGCGTTCCTTCTGTGATGAAATATTTATTGCAAAATGGATTGCTTCATGGCAATTGCTTGACTGTGACTGGTAAAACGATTGCAGAGAATTTGGCTTCTGTTCCAGATTTGAATTTTGAAACACAGAAGATTATCTATCCTTTAGAAACACCGTTGAAAGCAACTGGTCACTTACAAATCCTTTACGGAAACTTGGCCGAAAAAGGAAGTGTAGCAAAGATTAGTGGTAAGGAAGGAGAGAAGTTTGTAGGTACTGCAAGGGTTTTTGATGGCGAACATGAATTGATTGCGGGCATACAAAGTGGTCGTGTTCATTCAGGTGATGTAGTAGTTATCAGATATGTAGGTCCAAAAGGTGGACCAGGAATGCCAGAAATGCTGAAACCAACAAGTGCCATTATTGGTGCAGGTTTAGGTAAATCGGTTGCCTTGATTACTGACGGACGTTTTAGTGGTGGAACACATGGTTTTGTGGTTGGTCACATTACGCCAGAAGCTTTTGATGGCGGAACCATTGCCTTGGTGAAGGATAATGACATTATAGAATTGGATGCGGTGAACAACACCATCAACCTAAAAGTTTCTGAAGAAGAAATTGCTGCAAGAAGAGCCGCTTGGAAACAACCAGCATTGAAAGCGACAAAAGGTGTTTTGTTTAAATACGCACAGTGCGTAAAAGATGCAAGTGAAGGTTGTGTAACGGATGAAGCGTAACCCCCATCCCCTAAATGGGTAAATAGAAAATAGTTCTAAGGTCACAATCTGTGACCTTAGAATATTAAATCGACAATCTGACGTGGTCACAATTTGTGACCACGTCATTTAAGCAGCTCTTTAATATCACAAATTGTGATATTAAACAGAATAAAAAGTATGAAGTCATTATTTACATTTTTTTTGATAGTAACAGTATTCAGTGTTTCGGCACAGGATGGGGTTATTGTAAAATACTTTGATTCATCTTGGAAGCCAACCACTAAAGAGAATGCAAGTTTTTATACTCAATTTGTTAAGGATGATACTTTATATAAATGCACCTCTTATTATTCAAAATCTAATAAGCTTTACGGAACATCTTTCTATACAGATACTTTGTTTTCAAAAGGAAAAGCTAGAGGTGAAATGAAACAATATTATGAAAGTGGAAGGTTGAAAGCTACTTTTCTGTATAACAATAGAGGGAAATTATTAAAAGATTATCAGTTTTATGAGAAC
>CANGFK010000342.1 GCA_947452925.1 Chitinophagaceae bacterium
CTGGTCATTGAAGCAACAGAATGAAAGTGGGATGGAGGTATACTAAGGTTTTATAGCAATCTGCAAGCACTTTCCTAAACACTTTTGTTAGCTGTCGGGCATCTATTCAGTTGTTATTGTTTTGTGTCTAATGACTTTTCAGTTATATACTTCATTAATTCAGTTGCTTTTGTCAAAGCAGGACACGCCATAGAATCACTAAACAAAACATTTGTCGCCCCTTCACCAAAATAAAGTCCATCTGAAACAAGGAAAGTTATTCTGATATTACCTTTTATCGGGTGAGGCTTTCTTGGTTTATCCCAAACTCCAATCTGTTTTACAATATTTTGACTGTTTGCAAATAAGTCGCTTGTTATTTTATTTGCATTCACGTCATTTGTTGTTTCCCAAACTATAATTTTTCCTGTTTGGTTAATGTACCGTGCCGTTCCGTTGTTGAAAGATGCCAATACATCAAGACCATTGTCAAGTCCAACTTCTACAATTACTGCAAGAATTTCTTTTTTAATGGGTTTGTATCCACTTGCAAGTAGTCTGTTATAAGTAAGTGCTTTAATTCTTGGGTCTGAATTTTTATCTTCTATTATTTTTTGTAAGTCTGTCACTGAACTTGTTTCTGAAAATAATATGTCAAATGGATAAGAATAAGGTTTTTGTGTCTTCTCTTTGTATAAGTTTAAATTGTCGCAAAAAAGTAGATTGTAAATTAAGTTTACAGAACTGTATTTTAAGGGGCAATTGAACTTTTCATGTCCTCTTTTATTGACGTTTTCTTAAGAAAACTAAATAGTCCCATAGAGATTATTGTTATGATGATTAAACCAATAAATATTTTTTTCTTGTTGTCATTGTAACTTTTGAGGTTCTGTTTGCCTGACAGCTAACGAAAAAGGCTTGGCGTTTGTTGGGGAATTAGTATTCCGTCTGCCCATAACCGAAGCCCAATAATTGCAATATTGCTGATATTTTATTCACAAGCCAAATTTATAACGTCCTGCCCGAACTGACGTACAATAAAGAACAAATGCTGTGGCAATATTCGTCAAGCCCCAATAATGCCAAACCTAATGTTGGCAGTAGCCATTCTTACTCTGTTTTCTTCTTCTTATCTTTCTTGTTACCCTTTTCTTGGTCATTGTTTATTTTTTCAACAACGTCTCTTGGAATTACAGTAAGTTGGTCTGTCTCACAACTCCAAATATTCATATACTTTTCGGAAACTACCATATGCTGTTTCCATTTTGCAAATTTTTCATAAAGCATCAACGTGCAAATATCAGTTGCTGTCATAAACTGTCCTGTTTCTGGTAAACGGCTATGCACAGCACCAAATGAAGATTCCCCTTTTTCTTCTTTTCCACCATAGTAAACTGGTATGATATTCATATGAAGTTGCTTTCTCACTAGTAATTTATTGCTTTCGTCAAACGTCAGCAAGTAATCATTCCCAAATATTACAACTCCACTATTTTGTGGACCTGTCAAAACATAAACTTTTTTGTCTTTTCCGTTGATTAAAGGAATTAAATTCAGGTTGGTGTTCTTGTAGGTTTTAAATAAAGTATCAGAGTTGATTTCTGTCAAAGCAAGTTTTCTAATTTCATAAAGGTCATTTTCTGTCTTTGTAAATTCTCTTACAGTCAAATTTACATTTGCTGTCTTAACGTTATAAGTGCTGTCAAAAGAAATAGTTCCAATTACTTTGGGTTTGTCTACTTTTGAAAAGAAAATACATTTGGAATTTTCATTGTCTGTATATGAAAAGTAACCACCAATATTTTCTTTGCCTTTGTTTTTTTCTAAAAACAAATCTGTTCCATACCAAGAAGCCATTTCAGATTTATACAGAAGTTTTCCTTCTGCAACAATTGGTTGAGCTTCTTCTGTTGGATTAATTTGTCCAAATACACTTAAAGTTGAGAGTGTCAATAAAAATGTAAATATTTTATTCATTGTAGAGTGTTATTTTATGGTTACTGCCAACTCTTAAATAGAGGCCTGTTTCTGATAAAGCCCAATTTCACTAATATCCCTCAAACCCTATCCCTGCATCAGTTTCAACAACGAATATAGGCGATTATTCAGATAAAGGGTGTGCATATCTATTTGAATAGATACGTAAGTACATATTGTATTGTTGGGATGCGCATCTATTTATAATCTCAATCTGCTTACACTCTCCTCACAGCTATTGGTGAAGAACCTAAAACAATGACCAACCCTTTTTTCTCCTCCACAACCCCTCCCAAAATCAATTCTGAATCACTTTTGGCGTCCAATAACTCACTTGAATAAAATATCATGTGACTTTTGACGTCCCAAAACTCACATGAATAATATTTTAGGTGACTTTTCGTTAACATAAAGTCTGATGAATAATTATTCATGTGAGTTTTCGTTGACATAAAGTCCGATAAATAATTATTCATGTGAGTTTTCGGGTGCAATAACTCACCCGGTAATGAAATCATTTCATTTTCATTTCTTTTTTTAAGCTCAAAATTGTATCCATCTAGTCCATGAATATCTTGAACAAGTTAATGACTCTGCCATAAATTATCGGTCACTAAACCTCGAATAGATAGCGATGGATTTTATATTCATCATTAAATGTTAATTACTAACCACTAAATTAAATGAGGTGTTCCAGCAAATGAATAAATTGCTCTCTCAAAATCATTTTAGCGCCAAGGCTTTCGAGGTGTTCAGTATAAACCTGACAATCTATTAATAGCACACCCTCTGCTTTCAACTGCTCTACATACTTTATAAAAGCATATTTACTCGCATTGCTCTGGTGGCTGAACATACTCTCTCCAAAAAAAAGTTTGCCCATTCGGATGCCGTAGAGCCCGCCCACCAGTTCGCCATTGCTCCATGCCTCTGCGCTGTGGGCATGGCCGAGTTGGTGCAAAGCTGTGTAGGCATCCACCACTTCATTTTTAATCCAGGTGCTGTCTTGTCCCTTTCTTTCTTTAGCCTTGCAATTGTTTATTACCGCTGAGAAGTCTTTGTTGATGGTAAATTCAAATGCCTGTTTTTTTAGTAAAGCCTTCATGCTTTTGCTCACAACCAGTTCGTCAGGCAACAAAACAAAACGAGGGTTGGGGCACCACCATAGTGGTGTTTCGCCATCATACCAAGGGAATATGCCTCTCTGGTATGCCAGCAACAGCCGCTCGGTACTCAGGTCGCCGCCCATTGCCAGCAACCCATCTTCCAAAGCTTCCTCCACAGGTGGAAACCATACTTTTTCATTTAATACATGCAAGGGCATAAGCGGTAGGTGAGTAGGTGTTTACTGAATGACCATGCAGCAGAAGCTTATTAATGTTTTACCTTTTCTTCAATGGTAGCGTTGATGCCTCGGTCTGTGATGGCTTCACACATTGGTTTCAGCATTTCGTACTGTCCTTCTTTAACGGCATACTTGCCATTGTAATGGATGATGAAAGCACATTGTTCTGCCTGTTCTTCGGAGTGTCCACAAACTTCCATCAGGGTGGTTATCACCCATTCAAAAGAGTTTACATCATCATTCCATACCACTATACAATAGCGATGGGTGCTTTCGGTCATCACATCGGTGTCTTCTTGTTCCCAAGGTTTAGTCGAAAAAGTTGGTGTGTATGCCATAGTTAAATGATACTATTATTGCTGCAAAAGTAAAAAGGAATTGTAGAATACAATGCTTATGCAATAAGTTTTAATAGAAGAAGGTGTTGAAGCAAGCAATTAGCTCTTTTTGATGGTGACGATAGGGATAAATAGGAGGGAAGAGTTGCTGGAATATTTTTATTGAAACGAATGAATATCCTCGATATTAATAAACTGCTTTACGCTACTTTTGCCCCTTCTTTATAGTTTTTGTTTACACTAAAATAATTGTAGAATGTTGCGTGCTTACTGGTGGAAAATACTCTGTTTTGTGTTGGTGATGTATGTGAGTATCTATGGATTCTATGTAAATGTGCCAAGACTGGATGACAGGATGCAGCAGACAATCC
>CANGFK010000343.1 GCA_947452925.1 Chitinophagaceae bacterium
ATTGTGAAAGAATATTTTTCTATTTACACCAATAGAACGATTTGCTTATCAATTTTTGGTTTAGTATGAATTGAAATAAATAATATTTACAAGGCAATAACAAATCTGTTTCCTTACTGTTACACTCCTGAAAGGTTTGTTTTACTTATTTTTACTTTATGGAAACAGTTTTGATTACGGGCGGTACAGGCATGGTTGGGAAGCATCTGACAGAGTTGTTGGTAGTGAAGGGTTATAATGTATTGATAGTGAGTCGCAAAAAGGTAATGGCAAGGCGGCATGCGAGCATTAGTTATGCGTTGTGGGATGTGGAGGCGCAAACTATAGATGCAGAGGCCATTCAAAGAGCTGATTACATCATTAATCTGGCAGGAGCGGGTGTGGCAGATAAACGGTGGAGTAAGGAAAGAAAGCAGGAGATTGTAGAAAGCCGTACCAAAGCCGGTGCTACCATTGTGAAGGCACTGGAAGCTATCACTAATAAAGTGAAATGCGTTGTGAATGCTTCTGCCATTGGTTGGTATGGTGCAGATACTAAAGAGAGTTTACAGAAAGGGTTTACTGAAGATGCTGTTGCCGACACGGCGTTTCTAGGAGATACTTGCAAGAAATGGGAGGAAAGTATTGAGCCTGTTACAAAGCTTGGAATACGATTGGTGAAACTGCGCATTGGCATTGTGTTGAGTAACAATGGTGGCGCATTGATAGAGTTTCTTAAACCTTTGAAGTGGGGATTGGCTTCTATATTGGGTAGTGGCAAACAAGTAATCAGTTGGATACATGTAGAAGACCTTTGTAGGTTATTTGCGTATGCTATAGAAAATAAAGCAATGGATGGGGCTTATAACGCAGTAGCTTCTGTGCCGGTAACCAATAAAGAACTGACGCTCACACTTGCTAAAATAGTAAAAGGGAAATCATATATCTCCATGTACGTGCCAAGCTTTGTATTAAAGATCATGTTGGGAGAAATGAGTATCGAGGTCTTGAAAAGTGCCACCGTAAACAACCACAAGATTAAGGCATTGGGCTTCGATTTTAAGTTTCCAACTGTAGAAATGGCTTTGAAAGACTTAGTGGAAGTATAGATAGTAGATATTAGTTAGTAGATATTATTATCTTGCATTTCATCTTTAATATCTACTAACTAATATCTACTATCTAATATCTACTATCTAATCTCTCCCCTTCATTTCATCATAATAATAAATCTTCTTCCCTACAAATGATTCTTTAGCGGCGGTAGCCATAGCCGTTGCAACTGTTTGGGCTTCAATGGCTTTGTATTTTTTCATGGAACCAAAGAATAAACTAGATAATCCCTTAAAGACTACTTTCATAATGCTTTCTCCAATCCTTGTCTCATTTCTATTACCTAATAAAAAGGAGGGTCTGAAGATGTGAAACCCTGCAAATCCTATCAAAGCAATCTTCGTTTCTATCTCTCCCTTTAGCTTCAGATAGAAGCCGCTTGCTTTTTCATCCGCTCCCAAAGAAGATACCAATAGATACTGTGTAAACCCTGCTTCTTTTCCTAACAGCGCGGCATTTACTGCAATGTCATAATCTATCTTCCTGTATGCCTCCTTGTCGCCATTCACCTTTTTCTGTGTGGTGCCAATGCAACAGAAGATACTGTCTCCTGTCCCCAATTTATTTGCATAGTCAGTCAGGTTGCCAAAATCAACTACACCTATCTCTAGTTTGGGATGCTGCTTGGCATAAGGTCTCCGAACCAGTACCCTCACTGTCTCAAACGAGTCGTCGTTTAGTAGGGTTTCTACCAATAAACTACCAATTAATCCCGTTGCCCCAATTATTACTGCTGTTTGTTTGTTCATAATACTTTATTTTGCCTCATGCAAGTTCAGCAAAGTACTTCTTTATTGCCATACAATACATTCGGAATTGATGCCAAGGCACAATTCTTTGCTAGTTTCAGTAACCTGGAGGAGCTAAAATCCCTTTTAGCCTATCGGAAAGCCCAGTCTTCGCCCAATAAAATCCTACCCTTAATGATACTAGGTGGGGGGAGTAATATACTGTTGACCAAAGACTTCGAAGGACTGGTATTGAAGAATGAATTGAAAGGAATTGAGTTGGTTCGGGAAGACGCAGACCACTATTATGTGAAAGCAGCTGCGGGGGAGGTATGGCATGAGTTGGTGGAATATTGTATTGCCCATAACTATGCAGGTCTAGAAAACTTAAGCCTTATTCCGGGTAATGTGGGGGCAAGCCCAATGCAGAATATTGGTGCGTATGGGGTGGAGATTAAAGATGTATTTCACGAGTTGGAGGCATTGAATATCAATGAAGAAACGATTCATACTTTTAGTAATACTGATTGTGAATTTGGTTACAGAGAAAGTGTTTTTAAGAATAAATTGAAGGGACAATTCATTATCCTGAATGTTACATTCCGGCTACAAAAGCATCCGGTATTAAATACTTCTTATGGGGCAATAAAGGAGCAGTTGGAACTGATGGGGGAGAAGGAGTTGACGATAAAGAACATCTCTCAGGCCATTATTAATATCCGTACCAGCAAATTGCCCAACCCCAAAGAGATTGGTAATGCGGGCAGTTTCTTCAAGAATCCACAGATATCTAAGTTTAAGTTACACGTACTATGGGATGATTACCCCGATGTGGTGGCGTATGAAGTAAACAGTTTAACATATAAGTTGGCAGCAGGATGGCTGATAGAAAAGTGTGGCTGGAAGGGAATACGCAGAGGCGATGCAGGCTGCCACGCCAAACAAGCATTGGTATTGGTGAACTATGGAAATGCCACAGGGAAGGAAATATTGGATTTATCTACCGAAATCATCAGCTCGGTAAAAGAGAAGTTTGGCGTAGAGTTGGAACGGGAAGTAAATATTTTATAATGGTTAATGGTTAGTGATTAATGGTTAATTATTAAGAAAAACACACCTGTTAGATAATTTAGGTCTTATGTTTCAAGAAATAAGTGACCTGTTAGATAATTTATGCCACTTATTTTTTTTATAACATACCTGTTAGATAATTTAGGTCATTTATTTCTTGTAACAACACACCTGTTAGAAAATTTATGCCACTTATTTTTTTTATAACACACCTAATATTCGCAATTAGGGCATTTTGAAGCAGAAATGATTGTAAATAATGAACCAATTATACCAACCCTCATCGAAAGTCTTCACTCATTGTCTATCTAACGATTTCTATTTTTTTTGCTGTCACCTTGTTGCCAGATGCATCCTTTACAGTTACTACATATATTCCTTCAGTCAGTTGGTTACTTGCATTGACCGCTACAGAAGTACTTTGTGCAATGAATTGGTGGCACAACCTCCCTTTTAAATCTGTTATGATGATGGTGTTGCCAATTGCTAGTCCACTGATAGTGACTGTTCCTCCATTCTTAAGCGACAACGGATTGGGGAATATGGAAATGGTTGGTTTGTTTTGAGCACCAACGACCACTACTTTAGAATAGCTACTGTTCCCATCTTCAACTACTTTAATCCTATAATAGGTTGTTGCAGTGCTACTTACATTGCCTTGCCATTCGTAGTTTTCAATGCCAGCGTTTGTAGATTTCTTTGCACTTATACTTCCTACAATCGCAAAGGTTCTGCCATCTGTTGACTGCTCAATAAAATAACTATCAGTAGCGCCAGTTTCATTAACCTGCCAACTGATGGTGGTTGTATTGTTCTGAATTTTGCCTTTAATGTCAATAAATTTTACAGGTAATGTTGAATCTGTCGTTGCTAGCCAGATAGTTGAGTTCATACAGAAGTAGCGATGGTTGTCTCCCACTTTGCTATCACCTGAATAGCTTTTGTACAAGCCAGTATTTGTGAAACCGGTACCGTCATCAATGGGTGAACTATCGCCAATAGCTACAATTTTTCCTTTTCCATATTTAGCATACGCAACCATTACGCCATTCAAAATACCTGTAGATTGTGTTGCAAAGACAACTCCCTTTACCGTACTATTTGCCACCG
>CANGFK010000344.1 GCA_947452925.1 Chitinophagaceae bacterium
AAAAGCCGCATCTCCTGCACCATCTTCTACCAATACTGTAATGCCTTTCTTGATTAAAGTAGCTGCTTGTTCTGGTAGTAACGATACCCTGTTTTCTCCTTGGGGTTCTTTTAAAATACCTGCTGTCATTAAAATAGATTAATTGTGTAGATTAGAAGTAATTCTTTGAACGCTGCGAATGTACTAAAAACGGATGGCGAAATATTGTTTTTTTAATACATCTTTACTGAAAAAGATAATTCCAACATCAAAAAGTGTAATAGAAAACGTTTTCATCGACTGTTCAACTATTTTGTCCCAAAGTATTTTTTTATTTAAACTTTTGTTAATGCCGGTGAAAATTAAAACGGATTCTTCTTCAACAAAGTGAGATAAATCCTGAATTATTTCTTCTGATTCCCAGCTAGACTGATTTATAAGAACTAACCCAAACTTCTTTCCTTGTCTAAGTAATAGCTCTTTCGATATGCAGGTGGCATTATTCAATGCTAAATTTTTTAATGTTTGTTGTGTAAGCAAAGACAGCTCTTTCTCCTCTTCAATAGTATGCACAAGTATGGTTTTGTCCGGTGATGCCAGATAGGCTGTTGAAATACCCAAGGAGCCTCCTATTTCTAAAACATTGGAAGGCTTATAGAAATCTACCATCCTGAATAGCAGTTGATTGTATTTGGTAGGAATTGAGGTATTTAATATTGATCTAATATTAGTCTCTTTTCCGTTGTAATTGATGCTTCTTTTAGCGCGAAGCAACTCTTTTCTCAAAGATTCTATTTCTTGGAAAGCATAGAAATTTCTGTTGTCGTTTAATATTTCTGTAATAAAATGGTACACAAAAGGGGAGTGGGTGCCGTGCCCTTTGCTATTTGCAGCTTTTAGGTAAAATTTAAGCCATTGTAATGTGTGCTGTAGTTTATTAATCATTAATTCGTTCTCTTGTCTGGCAAACGTAGTAAAACCGTTGAATAAGCAGAAGGGTAAAAAGGTTTTATAGGTAGTTACTATGAAGATAATGGGTATTTGAACTGATAGTTTCGTATAAATCTTCAGTTTGCACTAAGAAACCTCTGATGGTAAATTAGTTTGCCACTAGTGGGTTTATATTAATTGCTTCTAAATTTTGAAGTATAACTTTTTCTTTGGCTTTCTTAAAACAAGTATGACTGATGCGTTGTTGCTTTTGTTCTAATGTTTGTTTGTAACGCGAGTTTGTGAAAAAACTAAGTCATTCTTGTTGTTGTTACGGACACCTATCGGAGAAATACTGTCATTTAAACGATTCTCAAAACTCTTTTTTAGTTTTCTCACAGTCTGACGCGGGAGAGTTTATTTCTGTACCTGTATTGATTGCTATTCTTTGTAGTTACATTGTAGTTTGAATATAAGTTTACTCAAAACTGCTATACCGTATTGTTATCTGTTTTCTTCTGAAGTTGTTTTCCCAAATAGCATTTACCCTTACAGCAGCTATTGGCTTTTTCCGGTTTATGCATAAGTTCTTGGAAATGAAGGATTGATTACACTTAAACGCAATAATAACAGCCAACTGCTGAAAACAGAACACCATCATTAATGTGATTAATATAAACGACCTCACAAACTTCATCGAGACAAAAATAAGGAATAGCAATTGTAAGATATGAAATATGAAGCATGATTAAACTCTAATTTCATATTTCATACCTCATATTTCAATCTCTACCTCCCGGCTTCATACAAACGCTTCACCTCGTCGGGCAGTAACAATCTATCGAATACCTGGAAGTTGTCTATAATAGCTGGGTGACCCACAAAGAAATCCAGCGCATCGGTAGCAATATCTTTGGACCCTATTCCCTTGGCTACTTGTTCGCCATTAAGGTATAGCCCCGCTTCATTTTCATTGATACTCAACACCACAAACTGCCACCGACCTGCTGCAACTTTACCACCTGATAGTCTGGTTGGGCCTGCACGTAAGGTTCCGTTATTAATCTCGCAAGAGACAGTCTTATAACTTTTACCAAAAGCTGTATAGCCTTCTTTACTGAATAGCTTCCCACTCTTTTCATCTGTTTTAAACCAAAGTGCAATGGTTATTGCATTCTCACGCATCTTTAAGTCGTATAGTTTAAAAGCTGCTTTAATGGGTGGACGGGATACATTTACATCTACCAACCTTGCCGCATCGGTTTCAACAGCTTGCGACGACAATGCTTTGTTGCTTTTCATACCCGCAGCCACCGATGAACTTGCCGCTATCCATATCTTAAATGCGCCATTGATAGCATAATCACCCATAGTGCCGTCCCATTTACTGAAATCTACCTTACCCAATAAACCTGCTTCAGGTATCTTCACCAATTGAACATCCATCTTAGCTGGAAGGGTCAACGCTTTTCCATTTGCAAATACCGAAGCATTAATGATGGTAGTTTTAGTTACCGTAAAAGGTGCAGAATAAACTGGTGAATTGGCACTTGGCACTGAACCATCTAAGGTGTAATGTATCTCTGCCTTCTTATCTCCCTTAAAGTCTAAGCTAAACTTTGTAGGCGCATATATTTCATACAAAGTGAGTGCAGTTGTTTTCCCTTCGGGAAGGATAGAAACCAGGGATGGTCTTGAGAGATTATTGCCATTCAAATCAACAATCTGCCCATCGGGGAACACCACTTTGCAAGTTGGTTCACTTGGGCCATAACGTAAAGAGATGGTATGCCAGCCTTTCTCTAAACTAACTTTTCCATTCAGACTTCTACCATAAACCCCTCTTTGAGCAATGATTTGATTATCTATTCTTAATTGATTCTGGCAACTAGCCTGCAAAGCTCCCAACGGACCAGATTCGCCATTACGCATAGGCAATCTGAAGGTATAGTTTCCAGCCATAGGCGCAAAGAAATAACCATTATACACCCTCACTGTATTTCGGCTACTTGTAGCCTCCATAATAGTAGTGCGCTCACTATGAATTGGGGTTGCAGTTTCTATATCTAAGAAGTCATTATCCCGACGCTTGCCACTGCGGTCATAAATTGCTAAATCAAGACCTGTTTCCAATAAAGGAATTTCCTTACGAGCATGAACCAAAATAGAACTACCATTCGGTAATGGGTCAAAGAGTTTATCCTTTATAGTATATCCTAGTTCATCATCTTTTAACGCTTCATTTGAAATAGATTGATATGCCCCACCATTTACTGCATAAGTAACTTCCAAAGGCATGGGGTCTACACTATTAATATTCCAGAACAATGGGTCACAAACTACGAGGTTCAAGTAGTGCCATCCCTTATCTAACGATGACTCGCCTTTACGGTGTGCTTGGTTCTGGTGGAATACACCTGTGGCTTCTATGACGGTTTGCTTTCCTAATTCAAACAATACCGGTCCACAAGAATTAATGTCAAACGTATAAACACCCTTCTCTTTTGCATAGAAATAACCACTAAACCGATAGAAGCCTTTGCATTGTTCTTCTAAAGGATGAGTTGGTGTAATATTGTCCGGCACTTCAAAGCCCTTCGTTTGCTTTACAACGATGGGCTTCTCTTTGCTCACATCAGGCATTATGATTCTTTTAGCATCGAAGAAACCTTTGTCATTATAGAGCTTTGTATTTATTTCATATACCCTGACAGTTAATGCCCCTTGCTGCCCTTTCAATTCTTTGGTTATTCCTTCTTCAGCAGGGGTTGATGCGTACTTAGCATTAAATGTTTCACTCTCTTGAGCACCTGCCCCCCAAGATGGGTCAATGGTTTTTGCTTTTAGGGTGCAACTGTTCTTTACCACAATATCCCTTTCATACAAAGGAGAAGTTGCTGTTGGTTCTGTACCATCCAACGTATAATGAATCTGTGCAGGCGCTGCCACGCGTTGCAACCTTACCTGTAAACTATCACATACCAGATAGGTAGGTACCCTGTCTGCATTGCGGGTATAACGTAAATCATTCTGATTATAGGTTTCGCCTCTCACAATCAGGTTGGGTCTTGCAGGTGTA
>CANGFK010000345.1 GCA_947452925.1 Chitinophagaceae bacterium
ATGCCATTGTGTAGAGGTAAGCCTGCCCTCAGAATGGTAGCAAGTACTGGTTGTTCTTTTAATACTTTACTCGTATGAATGCCAAGTGGTGTTTGAATCTCAACCTCACCATAAGGCAGCAATTTACTGATTTCGTATGCAGCTACTTCGCCCACACGTTCAATGTTTCTGCGAAAACGCAGTCTGTATTTTTGCGTATCAACGTCTCTCAACTCCGAAATCCAATTACTTACCAGACTATGCTTTTCACTTAAATTGACTACCATACAAGAACACTTTTTTGAGTTTAAAGATTGGTTGCAAAACAGAACTTTGCAACTATATGTATCGCTACAAAACTAAGGTGTTGAAGGGTAACTTGTTAATACTCTCTTCAATTGAGGATTGTTTATTTTCCACAGATACCTTAAAATGCAAATATTAATTGTAACTGCCCTTCCAAATACATCTACTCAACCATTTATTAGAAATTAGTGTTAATTAATTTGTAATAAGGGTTGTTTTGGCGATTGTTTCATCTCTGAAGTCTCTTCTTTGGTGGACAAACACTATATTTCAGCCCTTTTAGAAAAAGGTATTCATTTTTATTAACGATAAGTCAATTTATTACGATGGCAGTATTAAAAGAAGGAAGCAAAGCACCAGGATTCAAAGCGTTGGATCAAAATGGTAAAACAATAGCACTAAAGGACTATTTAGGAAAAAGAGTTGTTCTCTATTTCTATCCAAAAGACGACACGCCGGGGTGTACGGCACAAGCATGTAACCTACGCGACAACTACACAGAGTTAATTGCTCAAGGATTTCAAGTTATTGGAGTAAGTGTGGACGGCGTAAAGAGCCATAAGAAATTTCAGGAGAAATATGAGTTACCTTTTCCTCTTGTATCAGATGAGGCAAAGAAAATTGTGGATGACTACAACTTATGGGGAGAAAAGAAGTTCATGGGAAAGACCTATATGGGCACCACCAGAACTACTTTCCTGATTGATGAAACAGGAAAAATAAAGAAGATTATTGTAAAGCCTGATACTAAAAATCATACAGAGGAAATATTGGCTGCATGGAATGAAGCTTAGTTTCTGAAGACATTTACTAAAATAAAGCCTTGAGTACATTAATGTATTCAAGGCTTTATTGTTGGTGGCAATGTAGGTTTACCCCAATTAATTTGAAAGCCATAATTACCTTATCATGATCAAAACACACAACACCCCTACATACAAAGTCTAAATCATCACTAGAAAAGAGTAGGTAATTTGGTGTTTATATACTTCTTTCCAACATTTATATATGTTTTCCAAGAAATAAGATATGTTTTTCGGAAAAGTATATATGTTTTCTCAAAAAGAAGATATGTTTCTCGAGAAAGTATATATGTTTTCCAAGAAATAAGATATGTTTTTCAGGAAAGTATGTATGTTTTCTTGGGAAGAAGATATGTTTTCTCAAGATTTATATATAAACGTGACAGATAAGGGTATCAAAAGGAAAAGAGACATGCTCATTCAAGCTTAGTGTTCTCTATGCCCCATAGGAAATGTTACACCTAGGTTCAAAATCATTTCATAAGTACCGAAACTCTGTCTTGCCCTGCCTTCATATATTCTCAAGCCACTATAGCTGGCGAAGTCTAATTTGTTGGCATATTCCAGATAGATAGTTTTGAAAAACGTAGCTCTTATTGCAGCTTCTGCACCAATATTCCAACCACCTATCTGAAAGTGTGGGTCATTTTTTTCTTTGATGCTATCTGTTGTGTATCCAAACTGATTTTCTACATGCGGTATCACGGGACCTATTCCGCCTTTTGCGAATCCATCCAACTTAAAGTTATTCTTTTTATCCTGATAAAAATTCCAGCGTTTTGTAACGTTAAATAACAGGAAGTTGGCGCCATTATTCAGGTAATAATAATACCCGTTCTTTTTATTGAATGCGATAGTAGTGTCTACCTGTCTGTTGTTCAATTTCCCAACTACATGTGCGTTCTGGTCAGCAAAGATGAACTTGGTATGATCGAAATTAATCTCCCAGCCCCAACCATGTTTCCTATCGAAAATATAACCAATACGATAGTTGTATTGAGGTATAGATAGTGCAATATGGAACAGTCCTTCATTCCATCCCGGATGGTCGTGACCTTCAATACCAACAAATTTATAATCATTACCAAGGCCGGGTTGCATCACGCGCACACTGCTGCGGGTATACCATTCTTTGTTATATCCCCACGAAAAATAAAACTCTCCTTTGCGTTCTTTTTTCTTCTCTTGGGCAGAAACATTAAACACTATTGAGGCAAATGCCATCATCAAAATAAATCTTTTCATAATTTTTCTTTGTTAACCAGATAAAGCTTCAGGCTTTCCAATATTTCTCCAACAGGAGGGGAGGAGGGCGCAAATATAAAGTAGTCGTTCATACCAAAGTTTCCAATAGTTTTACATTCCAAAAATTGCTACGTATATGAACTCGAAAAAAAATAAAAAGCAACAATCTGTTATCTTTCTAGAAGGACCCAAGCCTAGGTTGAATGAGCTGAAATTTGCTTGGAATATTTTCAAACAATTTATTGCTGGTTTCCGAACACTACATTTTATAGGTCCTTGTGTAACCGTGTTTGGGAGTGCTCGTTTTGAAGATGGGCATATATATTATGAAGCAGCAAAGGCTTTTGGTATAGGGATAGCTAAGTTGGGACTAACAACTATGACTGGTGGCGGACCAGGTATAATGGAGGCTGCCAATCGGGGGGCGTTTGAGGCGGGCGGAAAATCAGTGGGTTGCAACATCAAGTTGCCTTTTGAGCAGTCAGCCAATCCTTATGTGCAAAAGAGTATCACCTTTAGATACTTTTTTGTGCGGAAAGTGCTGATGGTAAAATACTCTTATGCCTTTGTTATTATGCCCGGTGGCTTTGGTACGATGGATGAATTGTTTGAAACATTGACACTAATCCAGACCAATACCATTAATCATTTTCCGGTTGTATTATATGGGAAAAGTTATTATCAGCCAATGATGGATTATTTGAAAGTGATGGCAGATTGTGGAACAATTTCTATGAATGATTTAGAGTTGTTTCTTTTCACAGATGACATTGAGGAAGGTTTGCAACATATTAAGAAGCATTTGCGACCTGTTCCCAAGAAGGCACGTAGGAGATTGTGGTGGTTGTTTGAAGGGAAATAGGATTATTTGTCATCTTTCCATTTCCATAAGTGGAGGCAGGCGTAGCTGCGATAGGGTTTCCAAGATTCGGATAGCGCTAGCATCTTTGTCTTTAAGCACTTTTTATTAGTACCATCTAATTTGTATAGTCGTTGCATCCCTTGCTGAATGCCTAAATCGTCCACAGCAAAAACATCTTCTCTTCCCAAAGAGAACATCAACAGCATTTCTACAGTCCACCGACCAACGCCTTTTATCTGTACCAGCAAGTCTATAATCTCTTCATTACGCATTGCTAGCAGTTTGGTGTCTGTGATGCCGTGTTCTATACAAAAAGAAGCTACGTTTTGTATGTAACTCACCTTGTTGTTGCTCAAACCAATAGCACGTAACGTTTCGAATGGGGTATCCAATATCTGTTGAGGTGATGGCTCTTCTCCGCCATAAATTTCCAGAAAGCGCTTGAAGATTACTGCCGCAACCTTTGTACTTAGTTGCTGACTCATGATGCTAGACATTAGTCTCAGTGGGATATTCTTATACAATACCAAATGATGTACTTCATCACCCAATATTTCAGCGAGCTTATTGTCTTTCTGTAAATGAGCAATGTATTCCATTCGTTGTTCGTTATTTGCTGTAAGGTGATTAATGATTAGTCTAACAACTAACCACTAATAACTAACAACTACTTCACTGCTTCATCTACCACTGATTTTAGAGAAGTATATCTGTTGTGCCTGCTGCTAAAATTTACATTAGTGGTAAATAATATGGCTGCATATTTACGCTGATTATCTACCCAA
>CANGFK010000346.1 GCA_947452925.1 Chitinophagaceae bacterium
ATCAGGTTAATAAGGGGTTGAAAGTTGGGCTAGATGTTACCAAAGTTAATAGCGATACTACCTCTTCTATAACGGCGTTCACCAGTTCGGTATTTTATGTGCAGCAACGGATAAATAAAATATTCACGATTGGTGGAAGATATGAATATATGGATCAGACAGAATCGCCCAATGGAACTACCGCTCTATCTTTTTTGCCAGGTTACTATAATACGGCTACCATCACACTCAATGAAAAGCTTGGTGCCATAGCACTAAAACAGGAAATTAAATTCGATCAGACAAATAAAGGAAATCAGGCATCTCCATTTCAGGATAAAGATGGTAATATGACTAATAAGGCAACACAGTTGGTGATTGCAGCAGTATTTTCTTTCTAGTAGGTAAAAAACTTACTCTCTGTTCTTATTCAGCCATTTATGGGTTTTAAAGATACTCAGTAAGTCTTGTAAGATACCCAGTAAGTCTTATAAGATACTTGCGCAGAGGGATTGATTTTTTGTTAGGGAAATGTGTGCTTCGTTTATTGTTTACACCCTGAGGGATTGCGATTGGAAAAAATAATTTGAAAACTACAATAAGTTTTAATCTTTTACTATTAATAAGGTTTAATCACAAAAAACAACAACAATGAAAGAAATGATTACAAAAAAGGCTGTTATGAAAATAGCAAAGGTGGCTATTGCCATCACTGCAATTTGGCTGATGCCAAAAAACAGCACTGCTCAGAAGTACTATTACAATGGAAAGGGTACACCCGATTCACTTTTTGCTTGGGCGGACAGTTTGGGAAATAATCCAACTTCCTTTTCTTTAGCACCAAAAGCTACTTTCATTTTTGGTTCTGCTAGTGGAGGAACTACAGTACACATCACAAAATCTGTGTCTATTGTAGGAAATGTAATTGATAGTATCAATCTAATAATAGACAGTGGAGCAGTGTTTACAATTACTGGTGGTAAGCTAACCATCAGACCCAAAACAGATTCTATTATTGTAATGGGAGGGTTGACTTATGATACAAGAACAGCTGCAACTCTTACAGGTAAGTTGCACATTTTCAATGGGGGTACGCTTACACTGACACGAAATATTACTAATATCCCTGCAGCTGCATTTGATACTTTATCCAATTTAGTTATTGGTGATGGTACAGATAGTATTACTGTTTTGCCTAAAATGGTATCTAAAGGTATTTATGGTAATGTTACCATTAATGCACCCGCCGTTACCAATAGTTTTGGTGCTAAACTATTGCCTAATACAGCAGGAACTTATACCGTAATGGGAGACCTTAATATTGTAGCTGGAAGAGTAACCAATAGTAATCCATGGCCGAAGAAGGTATCCAAAACACTATCTATAATTGGGAATTTAAATGTAATTGGTGGCACTTACATTATTTGCGATTCTAGTTCATCCAATGATAAAACAAAGGTTTATGGCGACATATCTGTAAAATCGGGGGCTTTGTTTTCTACTAATAATTATATAGATACACTCATTGGTAGAGGAACTATTTCTGTTGAAGGAGATGTGATTCATTCTGGCGGTTTGTTTGGCAATGCAACAACGTCTAAGGTTGGTGGAAAAATTCTTTTTTCTACAACTGATACTGCCGGACAAGCTTTTTCTTCAATTGGGTTTAATAATGATAGTGTTGCGCCTTTGCGTTTGGAAGTTTCCGGAGGAAATGAGGTTGAAGTTGTCAGTGACATAACCACCAACGATACACTTGTTCTCACACTTGGATACTTTACGGTTACCGCTGGAAATACGTTAACACTAAATAAGGGTTCTAAGGGGTATAGCGATTCTAGCTACGTTATAACTGATGCAGCTGTTGATAGTGCTACAATGGGAAGTGCGCGATTCAATAACATTCCAAAAAACACCGCATTTACCCTTCCTGTTGGTAATGATAGTACCTATCAGCCAGTTACTGTTCTGTCAGCAGATGATTCTACTTCTTTTACAATTACTACTTACAATGGAACAACCCTAGACGGGTCTACTTTAGGAACACCTATTACCGATGTTTCTAACCTTGTAAATTCTAGTTGGCATATCACAAGGAATGATGCAGGAAAAAGTCCAGTAACAACATCATTCAAGTGGAATCCAATCATGGAAGGTGCTTCATTTGCCGGCTTGGCAGACAAGGATATTGCTGTATTCCAAAATAGTGCTGGCACCATACTTTCTCCAATTGCAACTAATTCCTATAATGCCAGTGATTCTGCGGTTGTCGTACTAACAACGTTTGGTAATTTCGAGATTGCAGGAACAAACTTCCCTCTTCCACTTCATTTTACAAGTGTTCAGGCAAGTATGAATAATCTGGTTGCTAGTATTAGCTGGCAAACTTCTAATGAGCAAAACTTAAGAAGCTATGCAGTAGAAAGGTCTACTGATGGTAAAACATTCAACGCAGTGGGTTCTGTTACAGCAAAAAACAAGAATACTAATAGCTATGCTTTTACCGATGCAAAAATCTCAGAGGGTGTTAACTACTACCGCATCAAGGCTTTAGGTAATACAGGAAAAATAAACTACAGCAGCATTGTTAAGGTAGCTAATGTTATGAGTGCATCCAAGACTATCAATATCTATCCTAACCCGGTTATCAACAAGACATTCAATGTTGAGTTGAGCAATCAATCTGCTGGCATTTATTCAGTAAAAGTAATCAGTGCAGGTGGCCAGGTTTTGGCTAGCAAACAAATCAATCATTTAGGTGGTAACAGTGTCAATACAATCGACCTGAGTGCAGTAAATGCAAAAGGACTCTGCTTTGTGAGCATTACTTCAAAAGATGTTAAGACAACAAAGACTGTAATAATCAAGTAGTAGTAATCGTAGCAATTAAATAACAAGCGGATGTGCCAGTTGGTGCATCCGCTTTTGTTTTTATTATCCCTATTTTTGACGCAATCGGATATTGTATTGATCTCTGGTGAACCTGCATTATCAAAACCTGTTAAGTAAATAATATGAGCAACGAAACGAAATATAATTTAGCAACCAATATTGCCTTGGGCGATGATGGGTTTACAGTAATCCCATTATCGGAAGGTTCCTTTACTATAGACAAAACTAAGATTTTTGTTCCCTTCAATCATGCTGAGGACGATTTGTACCAACGCCCTATCGGAAGTTTGCTAGTAGAAGTACAACCTTTTTGTATTGTTACTGAAAAAGATATTATTCTGATTGATGCGGGCCTTGGTTTTAGCAGTGGTAATCAATTACAGCTACACGCCAATTTGATTAGTAACGGAATTAATCCTAATGATATAACCAAAGTGTTGATGAGTCACTTACACAAAGACCATGCAGGTGGCATAAGTAAGAGAGACAACTTTGGCAATTATCATTTGGCATTTTCTAGTGCTATTTATTATGTTCAAAAGAAAGAGTTTGCTTTTGCAATGGAAACTGGGTTTCCTTCTTTTATGAGTGAAGAAATTGGGGTTTTGGAAAATAATCCGCAGGTGCATTGGCTTGATGGTGATGGAACTATTGATGGTTTTATAAAGTACGAAGTAACGGGAGGACATAGCCCTTTCCATCAGGTATTCTGGTTAACTATTGGAGGACGGACTTTATTCTTTGGTGCTGATGATGCCCCCCAATTGCAACAAATGAAAAGCAAGTTTGTGGCTAAATATGATTTTGATGGAAAGAAATGTATGGAACTTCGCCAGAAATGGTGGGAAGAAGGAAAAGAAGGCAACTGGACTTTTCTCTTTTACCATGATATCAAAACACCTGTTTACTCATTCTGATACACAAAAAAAGAAGGTTGACTGTATTGGCACAGTCAACCTTCTTTTTTTTAAACCTCTTTTTTATTCTAAACTGCGAAACTATCTCCACAACCACAACTTCTGCTAGCATTAGGATTGTTGAAATGAAAGCCCTTGCCATTCAAACCATCACTAAAATCAAGTTCTGTATTGACA
>CANGFK010000347.1 GCA_947452925.1 Chitinophagaceae bacterium
CTACCAGTTGCTAAGCTAGCAGGCAAAGTGCGGGCTAATGGCCCTTTAATATAATTACTAGTAGAGAAAGAAGTAGCTGCTGTACCAGCAGATGCACCCACAATAGCACCCGTAGCCGTATTAGTAATGGTTAACAAATTGCTTGTACTAGTAACCAACTGACCCGCAGTTAGTGTTAATGTACCAGAAATACTAACGCCACCACTTAGGGTAACAGTAGAAAAAGTGTTATTAATTATTAAATCAACCAATGCAGTTGCACTACTCAACGTTTGCGCAGCAGTAGAACTATTTAAGGTGATAGTGAAGCCATTTTGTGTTATGCTACCCGCATTGGACAAGTTGCCTTTTACGGCTAAATTAGCAGCTAAACCAATTGTACTATTGCTATTTGTTGTTAAACTACCAGCCAGAACATTGGTTGAATTATTTATTGTAGTAGGTAAGGTAAGGGTTTTTGCAGAGGCACTAAAAGTAGCCGCAATGCTATTAATAATGCCTGTTGTGGAGTTTGCAGGTGTCATTAACTTATCAGTTGCGGCAATATTTGCATTTCCTGCATAAGTAATTGATACACCAGAGCCAGAACCATAAGTTAGGGCTGTGGAAACAGTACCAATAGAATCATAAACACTACCACCGTTTGAAATTGTAACTACGCTTGAACTGTTTGTAAAAGTTCCATTTATTAATGATAATGTACCTGAAATGGTTCTTGCAAACGAAGCAGGAATTGTTACGCCTAAGGCATTGTTTATTCTTACATTAGCTGGGCCAGATGAAGCAGGCCATTCTAACGCGGCAGGGGTTTGTGCTGCTGTTCCTGCATACTCAATTGTAGCACTTGAACCGTAAGCCAATGAGGCACTTGTACCAAGTGTAATTATTGCAGTAGCACTTCCAGCATAGGAAAGTGTTCCGTTAACAGTTGTTGTTTTAGAAGCAGGTGTTGTTTTAGCACTAGTGCCTGAAAGCGTAAGGTTATTGTAAGTGTAATAGCCAGAAGCATCTTGACCAGTAGCACCACTTGTAGAAGGAATTAGCAACGTCTGGCTACCAGATCTTGAATAATTAACCGTACCCCCAAGTGCTACAATGGTTGCATCAATTGTGGGGTTTTGAGCAGTTAGCAGCAAGGTTCCTCCAGCATTAATTGTAAAACTCAGACAAGATGAGGCATTTGACTGACTAACAATAGGATTTCCAGCACCAGAAGTAACGCCAGAGCTGAACGTTGCCCCATTATCAATTACAAACTTGCCATTACCAGAAGTTGGAGCATTTGAACTACCATTGATGCCACAGCCAACCCTACTGGTAGTTGTAACTGTTCCTGAAAAAATTTCAACATTTGCCGCTCTGAATGCTCCATTTAAAGTTATATTACCTGCAAATTGAACATTAGCAGCAATTACACCACTCGCACCCCAGTTTGCACCTATTGTGGAATAAGCAGATCCTGTGAACTTTACTATACCAAATGTAGATTTTGTACTAGAAGTACTACCACTAGCTATATTGGAAGTAATTGGATAAATAGTTGAAGAAGAAGCATAAGCGGCGAAGGCAGAAGCAACTGTTGTAGTTGTTGCATTTAATGCCACCACGCCAGCTGCTTGATATATTAGACTAATATCAGCATTTATCGTGAGGCTATTATAACTAGTTCCATCGTAAAGTTGTATTTGCCCACTTATTGCTGCACCAGTTGCAAGGGTTGCAGCAATGTATAAGTATTTAACATTCACGCTGCTTATATCTAACGTAATCACATGACCTGTCTGAATGTATACATTGGCAGATGTAGAATTTGGTACAGCAGCAGGAACTACCCACTTTGTTCCATCATAAGTTAGCCATGTAGAAGTACTATTCCAACTACCAGAACTAGCACTGATGAAATCACCCGTTGTCGCTGTCAAAGAGCCCTGTGCATTTCCTTTAGCTGATAGAATTAATACAAATGCAACAACAGAAAGTATTTTACACAAAGTGCCAAAAACTTTACTTTTTAATTTCGTTTCCCTTTTCGATTTGCCGAAAATGCATAATGTGTTGCAGTGATTTGACATTTGTGTAGTAGTTATCTTTTTCATACAAACAATCTTTAAGATTAAATATTAAAACTATAAAATGGGGGCAATCCATCTATGTGCAAACAGACTAAGAATTGTAACTTCCTTATCCAATATTTTCGAATAAACACTCAACTATTGAAAAAAGTTCATCAATTCCAATTCGCAATAATAGAATCTTCTGGTTGCAATCGCTGTTTCTAAATGATTCGGAATTATTCCTAAAGAGAATATCATGTTTCGGAAATTTAAATAATTATTTCCGAAACACCACCAAATTAATACATTCATTGCTTGAAACGATATTTATTAAACAAGAATGCTCTTCCAATTTGGTAAACCAACAAAATAAATAAGCCAATGTAAAAAAACATTAATTTTAACCGCTGAAAATAAACCCTCACATTATCGAAGTTTTCATTGCCACTAGTCTCAAACTGCTTACCCATAAATAAGATTATGATACAACTAAAGAAAGGTAGAGAAGAAATAATGTACCTTTTGGCAAGGGCCATTGAAAAATACAAGTCTGAAACCGGACGTATCATTATTCAAAACACCAACAGAAAGAACTATGAAGGTCTGGCTGAAGCACTAAGTGAAATCAGTAACAAGCTTCCCGAAACTTCTGAGACTTTGATTCATGAAGTTTATCTTCCCGATACAAGTCATGCAGATTCAAAATACCCCTTTAGAAAATATGACATCACCGGAGGACAAATCAAAGATGCCATCTCTGGAATTGTTTCTAAACCTCGTAATTTTTTATTAGATGCTTGCTACATTTATCTCTACGGAGTTGGTAGAAAAGGCTTTGAACAAAACCCAATTGATGCCAACCTTATCTTAGATGAAGAAGAGGATTTGCTGAATAATAACAAACCCAACGACTTAGCTAGTTCCTCCCCGAAGCCTGTTAATGCAACTATACAAGCTCAGTCAAATAGTATTTCCAAAAACATTATTGGCATCCTCTCGGCATCACTGCTTATTGCCATTTTTGCTTTTTTTTATGTAAACCGCAAATGGCAGGTTACAAAAAAAGATATGAACATACTTTCCTATCAACCATCCAAAGCCGAGATTGATAGTTTGGAAGGAGTATGGCTTTGTTACACAGGCTCTCCCCAAGCACGCATATCGGATGACAATCGTTACCATAAAGTTGTTCCTAACATATTGGATATTAAATATAAAAATGGTTATTTTACCCTCACTCGCTATGGTGCTAGTTTCAACCATACTGGCTATGCTCAATTTGAAGCCCCAAACATCGTCTCCATCTACTCGAGGGTGAAGAGTAAAAAAGATAGCACCGAATCACCAAGACATTCTTTACTGACACTAAACTCAGGTAAAAAATATATTCCCGTTATTTCTGCTTCCTGGAACTTTGATATTGGCGAAAAGAATAAAATAATTGGTATCCGTGAAGTACTTATAAAACAAGGTAAAGGCGGAACCATAGAAGAAGTAATGAATGAAATAGAAAACTCTAGCTGTCAATGTAAAATCATAAGATGGCATTTAGAAAACAATCAAGTGAAAACTTTTCACCTAAAAAACGAATTGTTAGATTCACTGAATATTTCCGAAATAAAATCCTTGATAGACGAACACAGTATTCTTTTAAAAGACCAAAAAGATAGTACAATGATTTCTAAAGGGAGGCATTAGGCGTACAAACCCTGTACATTTAGCTGTTGAGCCGGGTTGAACCTTCAACAGTCGCGGGTTGAACCTTCAACAGTCGTGGGTTGAGCCTTCAACAGTCGCGGGTTGAACCTTCAACGGTCGTGGGTTGAACCTTCAACGGTCGTGGGCTGAACCTTCAACGGTCGTGGGTTGAACCTTCAAC
>CANGFK010000348.1 GCA_947452925.1 Chitinophagaceae bacterium
TATTGGCAACGGGCAAGAAAACAATATTCGGAAAAGAACACCATTTGGGTGATACCAATAACTATCAGGAATTTAAACAGGCAGTTCCCATCCGCGACTACGAGCAATACAAGGGCTATATAGGGCAGATAAAGGATGGCAAAGAGAATGTTTTGTGGAAGGGAAAGCCTTTGTACCTAGCCAAAACAAGTGGTACGACAAGCGGGGTAAAATATATCCCAATTTCTAAGGATTCAATCTATAACCACATCAATACCGCCCGTAACGCCCTCCTTTGTTACTTGGCAGAAACGGGTAATACCCGATTTGTGAATGGTAAAATGATATTCCTGAGTGGATCGCCCGAACTGGAACGTATTGCGGGCATCCCTACCGGCAGATTAAGTGGTATTGTGAACCATCATGTACCTAAATACCTAAGAACCAATCAATTGCCTAGCTATGAAACCAATTGTGTTGACGATTGGGAAACAAAGCTGGACAAGATTGTAGAAGAAACCATCAAACAGGACATGACCCTTATAAGCGGGATTCCACCTTGGGTTCAGATGTATTTTGACCGACTAAAAGAACGCAGTGGCAAGAAGGTGGGCGACTTATTTCCCAACTTTAACCTCTTGGTGCAAGGCGGTGTGAACTTTGAGCCTTATAAAGCAAAGTTATTTGAAAGCATTGGTAGAACAGTGGACACCATAGAACTGTTTCCGGCAAGTGAAGGCTTCTTTGCGTTTCAGGATAGTCAGAAAGCGGAAGGTTTATTGCTGAATACCAACAGCGGTATCTATTATGAGTTTATCCCTGCGGGAGAAATTTTCGCTGAAAACCCCAAACGGTTGAGCCTTAGGGACGTAAAGCTAGGTGAAAACTATGCCCTCATCATCAATAGCAATGCAGGCTTGTGGGGCTACAATATTGGTGACACCGTGAAGTTTGTGAGCTTGAATCCTTACCGCATTATTGTATCGGGAAGAATTAAGCATTTTATCTCTGCCTTCGGCGAACACGTAATTGGCGAGGAAGTGGAAGCTGCTTTGCTGAGTGCCGCCAATGAAGAAGGGGTAAAGATTACCGAGTTTACAGTAGCGCCTTATGTTCAACAAGGAGAAGGCAAAAGTTACCACGAATGGTTTATTGAATTTGAAAATGAGCCAAGTAATTTAGCCCATTTTACAGAGAAAGTAGATGCCAATCTGAGAAGAAAGAACGTTTATTATGACGATTTGATTGGTGGAAACATTCTACAGACCTTACGCATCAATAAAGTGAGAAAAGATGGTTTCATAGATTACATGAAGAGTATTGGCAAACTAGGAGGACAAAACAAAGTACCTAGATTGAGCAATGATCGGGCATTGGCAGACGCACTTGAACCATTTATAACCCTAAATTAGACATCTTTAGTTATCTTGCACACCTAATGGTAAAACGAATAGCAATATTTGGGTCAACAGGTTCCATCGGCACACAAGCCTTGGAGGTGATTGCCGCCCATCCAGATAAATTTTCCGCCGAAGTACTAACGGCTCACCACAACCACGAATTGTTGATAGAACAAGCCCTCAAGTTCAATCCCAACTGTGTGGTCATTGGCGATGATAGCAAATATGGCGATGTAAAAGAGGCATTAGCCAAAACAAATGTCAAAGTATTTGCCGGCGCTAAAGCCTTAGAAGAAGTCGCTTCGATGGACATCTACGACATGATGTTGGCAGCCATCGTAGGCTTTGCGGGATTGAAACCCACCCTCAAAGCAATAGACAACGGTAAACCCATTGCCTTGGCAAATAAGGAAACATTGGTGGTGGCAGGCGAATTGGTGATGCAACGTGCGGTTGCCAAACGCGTACCCATCATCCCGGTAGACAGCGAGCACTCTGCCATTTTTCAATGTTTGATTGGTGAAGGAAAGAATAAGATTGAAAAGGTAATACTCACGGCAAGCGGTGGACCTTTCTTGGGCAGAAAGCCCAACTATCTGGTTAATGTAAAGAAAGAACATGCCTTACAACATCCCAATTGGGAGATGGGGGCTAAAATATCTATCGACTCAGCTACATTAATGAACAAAGGTCTGGAAATGATTGAGGCTAAATGGTTATTTAACCTAACCCCCGATCAGATTCAGGTAATTATTCATCCACAAAGCATCATTCATAGTATGGTGCAGTTTTCTGATGGTAGCATCAAATCGCAGATGGGCTTACCAGATATGAAACTGCCTATTCAATATGCCCTTGGCTTTCCACATCGCCTGGATAGTAATTTTCCCAGATATGATTTTAAAAGGCCACATACCCTCACGTTTGAGGAGCCAGACTACAAGACATTCCGCAACCTTGCACTCGCCATAGAAGCCCTTAATAAAGGCGGAAACTGGCCATGTATATTGAATGCAGCAAACGAAGTAGCGGTTTATGCTTTTTTAAGAAATAGAATCGGATTCTTAGACATGACGGCTGTTGTAGAAGAAACATTATCTAAAATACCATTTATAGAAAAGCCTACACTAGAGGATTACTTTGATACTGACGGCGCAGCCCGTACATTTACCGCCTCAATAATAAGGATGTAATGATTTTTGAAGCTTGATAAACAATACCCATCAACTACTTCAGAGAGACATCTCGCAGAATTTAGAACAAATTATATGACGTTATTAGCAATTGATTTTAGTACTGTAGCTGTAAAAACAGGACAGTTCATTCTATCGTTTTCCATCTTGGTTGTTTTGCATGAATTAGGACACTTCATTCCTGCAAAACTATTTAAGTGCCGGGTAGAGAAGTTTTACTTGTTCTTCAATCCTTGGTTCAGTTTATTCAAAGTTCAAAAGGGCGAGACAGAATATGGCATTGGCTGGATTCCTTTTGGAGGATTTGTAAAGATTTCGGGGATGATAGACGAGAGTATGGATAAAGAGCAGATGAAACTTCCACCGGAAGACCACGAATTTAGAAGTAAGCCCGCCTGGCAACGCCTGATTATCATGACAGGTGGTGTATTGGTGAATATAATTTTAGCAATAGTCATTTTTATTGGTATCACTTCATACTGGGGCGAAGAATACCTGCCTGCAAAAAACCTCAAATATGGTATAGCAGCAGATAGTCTGGCAAAAAGTATTGGAATCAGAGACGGTGATAACATAGTATCAGTTGATAATAAGCCCGTTGAGAACTTTAGTGCCATTACTTCTGAAATCATACTGAAAGATGCCAAATCGCTGCAAGTTCAAAGAGGAACAGAACAAGTAAACATCAACATCCCTGCAAGCTTGTTGAAAGAACTGGTGAAGGAGAACAAGAATGAAGTGCCATTTTTAGATGTACGTTTTCCTGTGGTAATTGATTCTGTCGGAAAAGACACTATGATGATGGGAAAAGGTGTTTTTATGAAAGGAGACACTTTGATAGCTATCAACAATCGCAGCTTTACCTACTACAATGAATTTGTATCATTGAAGAAAGAATACAAAGATTCATTTGTTAACCTGACTTTGTTACGTGGAAAAGACACTGCTGTTGTAAGATGCTTTTTGAAGAAAGGATTTGTTGGTTTCTTCCCCGTGAATGCAGGAAAGATGTTTGGTACAGTAGTGAAGAAATACACTTTTGTACAAGCTATTCCTGAAGGAGTTACCAGATGCAAAGAAACTTTGAGTAAATACGTTACCGGCTTGAAACAGATATTCACAGGCAAAGTAAGTGCTAATGATAGTTTAGGAAGTGTAATCAGTATTGGGAATACTTTTCCTAGCGTATGGGATTGGGAAAGGTTCTGGACTTTGACAGGCATCTTCTCCATCATTTTAGCATTCATGAACATACTACCAATACCAGCTTTGGATGGTGGTCACGCATTGTTCACCCTTATTGAAATGATTACAGGCAGAAAACCAAGTGACAAGTTCATGGAA
>CANGFK010000349.1 GCA_947452925.1 Chitinophagaceae bacterium
CTCACATTTTTTCTCCTGTCAATTTTTAATAATACGAATCCAAAATTGAAAGAATGCGATAAAGGTAAAAGAACTTTTAATTGAATATCAAAAAGTAGCCCCTAAAGATGAAAATTATTAAAAAAACGTTCTTTTCAAACGTTATCGTGTATTTTTTACACATTTTGTTTTATTTTCGAGCCGTAAAAGATATTTCTATAAAAAAATCTTCTACATTCACATTTCTAACAATAAAACGATCTTGAAACATGAAAAAGAAACATTATTTATCAGGCTGGATTTTGCTAGCCAGCCCCCCGAACAACTCCACTTAATTTCTTAATTTATTTTCTACTCTACTCATAAAAAACAAAAAAAGTGTGGCTGCCACTTGATAAACCAGCTCCGGATTGCTGAAACCGGATAAATGATGCAAAAAAATTGTTGCGATTATGAAACATCTCTTCTCTCGTTACTTAACAGTAGTAACATTTTTTCTACTCGCGTTTTCGTTGAAAGCGCTAGCTCAACCCTCCACAGGGACTCTTTTTATTGTTGGTAGTGCTACTCCTGGCGGGTGGTCCAATCCAATTCCAGATGCCAACCTAGCGGCACAGACTTTTACACAAGTAAGCACTAATGAGTACAAAATAAATGTGCTTTTGATTGGTGGTAGCGAGTATAAGTTTATCGCTAAAAATGGCTCTTGGGGTGAAAACTGGGGTATTGGTAAGGCTGATGACCCAACAGAAGTAAATGGCGGCCCCTTTTCTTCAAACAGTCAGAATATTCTAGCTCCTGCATTGAGTGGCGTTTATACCATTGATGTAAACTTCTCTATGAAAATTTTCACTGTTAAATTATTTAGTGTACCCAAAGTGGTCGTATCCTCATTCGCGCCAACTACGGCTGCAACAGGTGATACCATAACTATAAAAGGGGCGGATTTTACAGGTGCAACAGAAGTAAGTTTTGGTGGCAAAGCTGCAACTTCATTCCAGGTAGTGAATGACAGTATTATAACTGCAGTCGTTGGAGCAGGTGCAAGTGGTACAGTTCAGGTGAAAGCACCCGATGGGCTTGGATTACTAGCAGGATTTTCATACAATGCAAATACCTTATTTATTGTAGGTAGTGCAACAGCAGGTGGTTGGACTAATCCTATTCCTTCAGCTGACAGTGCTGCTCAGCAGTTTACAAGAGTTAGTGCTAATGAATACACCATTACTACCACTTTGATTGGTGGTAAAGAATATAAGTTTATTCCAGAAGATGGTTCCTGGACTTTGAGCTATGGTATTGCTGTGACTGATGATCCTAAAGAAGTGAATGGAGGTGCTCTTATTGCCAATGGGAACAATATTCTTGCTCCTGCTTCCACTGGTTCTTACATCATCACTGTTAATCTGAATACTAACACGTTTACAGTTACTTCAGCTACTGTATCAAGCGTAAATGTATATTCATTTTCACCTGTTTCCGCTGATAGTGGAAAGACTGTAACAATAAAAGGAAATGGTTTTACCGGAGCAACTGCTGTTGGCTTTGGTGGAACAGCAGCAGCATCTTTCACTGTTGTCGATGATAGTACTATCACAGCTGTTGTTGGTGGTGGTGCAAGTGGGGCAATACAAGTAGTGGCTCCAAATGGAACTGCTTCTCTGGATGGATTCACTTTCATTTCTTCAACTCCTTTAAGTAGTACCTTATATATTGTAGGTAGTGCAACAGTAGGTGGTTGGAACAATCCTATCCCAAGTGAAGATAGTTTGGCACAAACTTTTACTCAGGTTAACGCAAATGAGTTTACTATTTCTGCGCATCTTGCTGGAGGTGGTGAATATAAATTCCTTCCTGTTGATGGCTCTTGGACACAAAGCTTTGGAATAGCTACAGCCGATGATCCAAAAGCAATAAACGGAGGAACTCTGGTTGCCAACGGACAAAACATTCTGGCACCTGCCTTGAGTGGTACTTATAAGATTGATGTTAACCTGCAAACAAATAAGTTCAAGGTTACATTAATTAGTCCAGATACTTTATTTATAGTGGGTAGTGCAACCGTTGGTGGCTGGAACAATCCTATCCCTCAAGTTGACAGTGCTGCTCAACAATTCACAAAGGTTAGTCCAACAGACTTCAAACTTACATTACAACTGATTGGTGGTAATGAGTATAAGTTCTTGGCACAAGATAACGGCAACTGGACAAACAACTGGGGTATTGCTGTAGCTGATGACTCTACAATGATCAATGGAGGCACATTAGTTTATGGCTCAAACAGTCAAAATATCCTTGCTCCAAAAGCGAATGGCACTTATACTATAGAAGTGAATTTTGCAACTAATACGTTCAGCGTTACGCTTAATAGTGTTGCTAGCGTTAATGTATCCTCATTCAGTCCTACAACCGCAGACAGTGGTAGTGTAGTTACTATCAAGGGAAGTGGATTTACTGGTGCAACTGAAGTGACTTTTGGCGGAACAACTGCAGCCAACTTCACTGTTGTTGATGACAGCACAATCACAGCCGTGGTTGGTTCTGGTTCAACAGGAGCTATCAAGGTTGTATCACCAAGCGGTACTGGTATTGCTAAAGGATTCACCTACTTCACTCCAACTGGTACTACAGCATACATCGTTGGTAGTGCTACAACGGGAGGTTGGGCAAACCCGATTCCTGCTGAAGATAGTGTTGCACAAATGTTCAAGGAGATTGCTCCAAATCAATTGAGTTTAACACTTCACCTAAATGGTGGGGGTGAATACAAGTTCATTCCAGTAGATGGTTCATGGGCTACTAGTTATGGTATCTCTAAATTTGATGATCCTGCTCAAGTGAATGGTGGCGCTTTGATATTGAATGGTCAAAACATTCTTGCACCTTCATTAAGTGGTACTTACAAGATTGATATCAATACAAAAGCAAACACATTTACTGTAACATTTATCAGTCCTGATAGCCTATTTATTGTTGGTAATGCAACAGCTGGTGGCTGGAATAATCCAATTCCTCAAGCTGACAGTGCTGCTCAACAGTTTACAAAAATTAGTGCTACTCAATTCCAGCTATCTGTTTATCTGATAGCCGACAGTTCATATAAGTTCCTTGCACGTGACAATGGAGACTGGAATTATAACTGGGGAATTGCCTTCACAAATGATTCAGCTAGCGTATACGGTGGCTCACTTGTTTCTGGTGTAAATAGTAAAGATATACTTGCACCTTCTGTGAGTGGTACTTATGTGATTGATGTAAACTTTGCTACCAATTCATTTAAAGTATCTAATCCTTTGCCTGTAAAACTTGCTTCATTCAGCGCAGCAGTTTCTGGCAAATCAGTTAGAACGAGCTGGCAAACTGCTTCTGAATTGAGCAATACGCACTTCACTGTTCAACACAGTGCTAATGGAAGCAATTTTGTAAGTATTGGAACTGTGAAAGCAATAGGATCTGGTTCAAATAGTTATCAATTTACAGATGCTCAACCAGCAAATGGTGTTAACTACTATCGTTTGGCAAGTGTAGACAAAAACGGTTCTATTGCATACAGCAAAGTAGTTGCCGTTCAGTTTGCAGGAAACAGCAACAAAATTGCTTTGTATCCAACGCTCATTCGTGATGGCTTCGTAAATGTTCGTATCAACGAAGCAACTGCTGGTAGGGCAACAATCCGTGTAAGTAATATGAGCGGAAGAGTTTTGCAATCCAACGTGGTAAATATCACCGAAGGTTCAAATACTATTTCTCACAAAATAGTTAATGCTGCAAAGGGTACCTACATTGTAAGTGTAGAAACTGGTGCAAGCAAACAAGCATTTAAAGTGATTATTGAATAGGTGCAAAGCCTTAATTAGTAATTAAAAGCTACAAAAAAGTCAACCCCACGGGGTTGGCTTTTTTATTTATACAAACAAATATCTCAGGCCAC
>CANGFK010000350.1 GCA_947452925.1 Chitinophagaceae bacterium
CTCAGTGCCACCGTAAATTCGTACGTTCTTTCATCTCCCATCACACCCACACTTTTTACGGGTAGTAAAATTGTGCCAGCTTGCCAAACCTTATCGTATAAACCTGTTTCTTTTAATGCTTTTGTGTATAAAAAGTCTGCATCCTGCAATAGTTTCACTTTTTCTTCTGTGACTTCACCCAAAATTCTGATAGCCAATCCCGGACCTGGGAAAGGGTGTCTATACAATAAGTCGTAAGGAATTCCTAGCGCTAAACCTACTTTTCGCACCTCATCCTTAAATAAATAACGTAATGGTTCTACCAGACCGAGTTTCATAGTATCAGGCAATCCACCTACATTATGGTGCGATTTGATGGTGGCAGAAGGTCCATGCACACTCACACTTTCAATTACATCGGGATAAATTGTTCCTTGCCCTAAAAAGCTTGCATCCTTTATTTTAGAAGCTTCCTGCTGAAACACATCAATAAATAAACCTCCTATTGTCTTTCTTTTCTGCTCAGGGTCTGTTTTGCCTGCCAAACCATCATAGAATAGTTTCTTGGCATCAATGCCAGTTACGTTCAGATCAAGTTGCTTGTAAATGTCCAATACCTGTTCAAATTCGTGCTTTCTCAGTACACCATTGTCAACAAATATTCCATATAAATTTTTGCCTACAGCACGGCTTATCAAGGTGGCAGCAACAGTACTATCCACACCGCCACTCAATGCCATTATTACTTTTGCATCGCCTAGTTGTTCTTTCAGTTTAGCAACAGTTTCGTCTATAAAAGAGGCAGGAGTAAACTCTTGTTTACAACCACAAACATGAACTAAAAAATTACTGATTAATTTTTTTCCTTCGGTTGAATGGTGTACTTCGGCATGAAACTGTATGCCATAGAGTGGAAATCCACCTCCGGAGGTTCTCTTGAAAGCCGCCACAGGAATGCTTTCCGTTTTTGCAAGTACCTCAAAACCTTCTGGCAAAGCTGCAATGGTATCACTATGGCTCATCCATACTTGAGAGTTGTCGGATATGCCTGTAAGCAATACATCTTCCTTCAAAAGACTCAGAATAGCGCGTCCATATTCTCTTTTATTGCTTTTGTCAACACGTCCACCAAGTGTTTTAGCGGTCATTTGAGCACCATAACACACACCTAAAACGGGAACTTTAGAGGCGAAATAAGCAACATCTACCAACGGTGGTTCATTGTCATTTACACTAAATGGGGAGCCACTCAGTATAATTCCTTTCATGGTGGAGTCTATTGTGAAGGGTTTGTTGTAGGGGATAATTTCACAATAAACATTTGCTTCCCGCACGCTACGCGCAATTAACTGAGTAAACTGGCTACCAAAATCTAGTATCAAAATCTTTTCCGTCATGCCGCGAAGGTAATTGAAGTAACGGGATGTAATGGAAAGTATGCTCTTAGGTGGATAAACTGTCTAAATGGGGATTGTAAGTTGGCAGGAATGAGGAAAAGATAGGGTAGGATTTAGTTACTGATGTGCCCCCATAAGCTAATCAACATTTGTTCTAGGATATAAATCAGAGAATTGAAGTCTTAAATCTGGTTAAACCACCACTGATTCATCAAAATTAGCGGCTCGAAAGAACTTATTCTTGGTTAAAATAACTTCTTTTGAGTCAAGAAAGAAGTTATTAGCGGCTCAAAAGAACTTATTCTTGAGGTAAATAACTTCTTTTGAGTCATGAAAGAAGTAGTTTAATACCTGCAAGAGAGCTTGCTTAGTAGTCATACGAAGTTTATTCTCGAAGGATAGACTTTTGTATCCAACAAAACTGCATTTTTGAAAGCTGTAAGATAAACTGTGTGTATGAAGACAATAAGAAGAAGTGCTTCATCTTATTAAAGCGGACTTGTACAGGATAATTATCTATTTTTGAAAATAATGGCAAACGAGAATTTACATAAACTAGATACGATTTCAAGTGCTGACAAGGAATTTGAAAATACGATACGCCCCTCCATCATTGATGAGTTTAGCGGGCAGCCACAACTGATAGAGAATTTGTTGATATTTATTAAGGCAGCAAAGATTAGGGGAGAGGCATTGGATCACGTTCTTTTTCATGGTCCTCCTGGTTTGGGAAAAACAACGCTTAGTCGTATTGTGGCCAATGAATTGGGCGTAAACATTAAAGAAACGAGTGGCCCAGTAATAGAAAAGCCAGGCGACCTTGCAGGACTATTAACCAATTTGCAACCGAATGACGTATTGTTTATTGATGAAATTCATAGGTTAAGTACGGTGGTTGAAGAATATCTCTACGCAGCTATGGAAGACTTTCGGATTGATATCATGATTGATAGTGGCCCAAATGCAAGGAGTATTCAGATAAACCTAAATCCTTTTACTTTGGTGGGGGCTACTACCAGAAGTGGCTTGCTGACTGCGCCATTATTGTCTCGCTTTGGAATTAAATCCAGACTTGAATATTATGATGCAGCAACACTTAAAAAAATTATCCAGCGAAGTGCATTAATCCTAAATACGACCATTAAAGAAGATGCAGCACATGAAATTGCTAGAAGGAGCAGGGGCACTCCAAGAATTGCCAATGGGTTGTTGCGCCGGGTGCGGGATTTTGCACAGGTGCTTAACGATGGACAAATAGACCTTGGCATTACCCAGCACGCATTGAAGGCATTGAATGTTGATGAGCATGGGCTAGATGAAATGGATAACAGGATTCTGACTGCCATCATTGAAAAGTTTAAGGGAGGCCCTGTAGGATTGACCACTATAGCCACTGCTGTTGGCGAAGAACCAGGTACTATTGAGGAAGTTTATGAGCCATTTTTAATAAAGGAAGGCTTTCTGCAACGCACGCCAAGAGGGAGAGAGGCTACCGAGAAAGCATACAGCCATATGGGTTTAAAACCATTTGTTGGTAAGCATCCAAATTTGTTCAGCTAGTTGCCTTTAGAATATTTTTCATTTAATTCTGAATATACTTGTGCTAAAACAGAAGTTACTTTGTTAACATCTACTTACAAGTCTTGCTTGGCAATGACGTCTGACTTACAGGAAGCTTCAATTTGTCTGATTGTATCTGAAATTGACTGCACGCCCAATGTGTCGATAGTTGCTTTTAGTTTATGAGCTGCTTTGCCAAATTGGTTCCAGTCGTTATCAACAAAAGTTTTATTGAGTTGATTCAAGTCTTCTGGGATAGATTCTAAAAACATCCTTAGTATATCTACGATAAAAGATGCATCATTTTTGCCCATTGCTTCCAAAAGGGACAGGTCATATAATTTCATAATTTTCTCTATTTTAAGAATAAATATTATTTCAATCTATATTCTTTATCGCAAATTAAGCGAAGGATTCAAGATTTTATTAAGCACCTCAAAAAGTTTATCTTGAGTGAAGGGCTTTGTAATGCAAGCGTTCATTCCTGCTTCAAAATATTCTTTATCGTTTCCTACAAGGGCATTTGCAGTCAATGCGATGATTGGCAAACTTGCTTTTTGGGGATCTTTCAATTGTCTTATAAGCCTACTAGTTGTTACGCCATCCATTTCTGGCATCTGAATGTCCATCAAAATCAAGTCGTAATCATTCTGGTTAAGAAGAGTCAAAGCTTCCTTGCCATTATTTGCAATGTCTACTACAAAGCCTTCCGATTCCAATATAACCCTTGCCAAAAATTGATTAACAATAACATCCTCAGCCATCAATACCTTCTTAAAGTTGAATATGCCCTTGTCAAATACAACCGGAGTTTCCTCTTTTCTAATAGTAACTGTTGTGCCGTTTTCGTAAGGTATCGTAAATGAAAAGGTTGTACCCACCCCTTCCATACTCTCTACACGAAGATTGCCACCTTGCATTTCTACTAGGTTTTTGCAAATAGAAAGACCGAGCCC
>CANGFK010000351.1 GCA_947452925.1 Chitinophagaceae bacterium
CAATTGAGTCCCACTTTCTTCAAAGAAAACAACACGATATTTATGCAGTTTCGGCTGTGGCAATCTGATTGCTACACTGTTAGTAGCCTCAGTAGCAAAAATAAACTTAGATGCCTTCCAAGCTGGCTTAGGTATAAAAGGTTTAATCAAGAAGCTGATAGAGTCTAACCTCATGAGGGTATCTTTTTTGAGTGTTAGAGAATCTCTAAGGTGTTTAAATGCCTTGGATTCAATCTTTGTGTATAAAGTGTCTGTCGTTCTTTTAAAGATATTCAGGTACTGAATAGTTGTAGGTTTATTATTCACAATAGCCTGATCCTGGGGTAAATCTTCTACTTTGTTATTATTGATAGCGTCTTTGTTGGCTGGTAACTGAGAAGAGTTTTTATTTATCTGATTAAAAGAATATACGCCAGCCGATTTGCTAAAGAAATACTGCCCTCCTTGCAGCACATAAAAAATACGATAAAACACCTTCACCCCCTTGGGCATTCTGTCGTCCAGGACTCCATTCTGAGGTAGTTCAGGGGATTGGGCTGAATAAATGGTAGAGAAAAAATGAGTGCTATCAAAAGAGCGTTGTACTGCAAGTTGTATGCAGTTATCTCCTAAGGTACTAATCCATGTGATAAGTATTTTCTTGTTGTTAATGTCTTTAATCGTAAAGTTTGGTAGTGTGTCTTGTGCTTTTATACCATTTAAAACAAAACAAAAAGCAATTATTGATGCTATCTTTCTCATTAGCGCAAATATACTAGTATCAATTATTGCATTTATTAGTACTAGAGTACAATATATTTGTTAATTATAAAACTATTGCCGGAGAAATGGGTAGTAAATAACAATTTTATGCTCCATTAATGTTGATTTATTAAAGTTGTAAGATGGATGCAATACTTAGTCAGAAGTTTAGGTTTTATACATTCCTATCAATTCTATTGATTGTTTTTGTTCATTGCTACAATTTGAATAACCGCTATCTACAGCCATTTACCATTGTAGAAGAACCATTAACCATAACAACCTTTGTTGAGTATTTGGTTTCAAACGGGCTTGTGCGTTTTATTATTCCACTGCTGTTTATTATTTCGGGTTATCTTTTTGCTGCTGGCGATGGTCAATCATATAAAACAAGAATTAAGAAAAGAATTATAACCTTATTTTTCCCATACCTCACCTGGAGTGCTTTTGCATTAATATTCACTTATTGTTTTCAACAGTTTCCCTCCACCCTTCAAGCTTTGAGGGATGCCCAATTGGATCAGTTAGGCGATAACAGACTCTATTCACTATTTTCCTGGAGAGATTTATTGCTGCGTTGGACAATCTTTCCAATTGCATTCCAGCTTTGGTTTCTGAGGTGCTTATTCATCTATAATTTAGTATATCCTTGGATTTTAAAGGGGCTGACAAAACATCCTAAAGTATGGTTGGGGCTTTGTGGCTTTCTATGGTTAGTTTCATTTGGTGCTCACTTCATAGAAGGAGAGGGGCTGTTGTTCTTTTCTGTAGGCGTCTATGTTCAAAAAGATGGTTTAGACATTAGCAAACCAGCTAAATGGCTACAACCGCAACGTTGGATATGGGTTTATTTGGTAGCAAGCATAATCAAAACTATACTAGCATTTAAGTTGCAATGGGGTGTTGGTTCCTTCCTGATTCTGTCTTTATTGCACAAAATAACCGTACTCTCCGGGCTGATTGTCGTATGGTTTGGGTTAGATAGATTAGTCATTGTTTGTATGAAAAGGCAGTGGTTTGTATCTCTATGTTCCTTCTCTTTTATTATTTATGTCCTACATGTACCCTTTGTTTGTTATGCCATTTGTTATCTATTCAGATACTACCCCGCCCTGCAACATTACAGGCTATTGTTGTTCTTTATATTGCCCATCTTCACTATTTTGACAGCGTTATTGATAGGATATAGTTTCAAATTAATTTCACCAAAGCTTTACTCCTTGTTTACTGGTAACAGAGGCTGAGCAAAAAGCAGTCTGTAATTACCCATTTTACCATAGATTTGTCGCCTATAACACAGCTTATGAAGGCATTGCAGATGGTAGATACAAAGACGCAGTATCTAAAAATTAAGGACGAGGTAGATGCAGCAATACATCAGGTTCTAGATTCAGCAGCATATATTGGAGGAAAAGCGGTTCAGGAGTTTGGGAATGCTTTGAATGACTATATCGGTAGTAAGTTTACCATTACTTGTGCCAATGGTACCGATGCATTACAAATAGCTATGATGGCATTGGACTTGCAGCCCGGTGATGAAGTAATAACCCCTTCATTTACTTACATTGCTACAACTGAAGTGGTGGCATTACTCCGTTTGAAGCCTGTTTTTGTGGAGGTAGATAAAAAGACTTTTTGTATTGACCCAGAGGCTATCAGAAAAGCAATTACGCCAAGAACTAAAGCTATTGTTCCTGTTCATTTATATGGTCACGCAGCGCCGATGGAGGAGATAATGGCTATCGCAAAAGAGTTTAATCTGTATGTAATCGAAGACAATGCGCAAGCCATTGGATGCGATTACACTTTCAGCGATGGTACTGTAAAGAAAACTGGAAGTATTGGCCACATTGGTTGTACCTCTTTTTACCCTAGCAAGAATTTAGGTGCTTATGGTGATGGTGGCGCTATTTTTACCAATGATGCGGCATTAGCTGATAAGATTAAGATGACTGCAAATCATGGTCAGAAAGTTCGTTACCTGCATGACTTGGTTGGTTGTAATTCTAGATTAGATGCCATTCAAGCAGCCATATTGAATGTAAAACTGAAGCGGTTGGATAGTTATAATGCAGCCCGTCAGGCGGCAGCGGCTTATTATACAAAAGCTTTTGAAGGGATAGACTGGATTACTACTCCCTATACCGCACCTTATTCTACCCATGTTCATCACCAATATACACTACTGTTAAATGGTGTTGACAGAGATGAACTGAGTGCGTACCTGACTTCAAAGGGGATTCCTAATATGATTTATTATCCAGTTCCTGGTCATAAACAGAAAATGTTTTCAAACTTTGGATTGAATGACGTTGATTTGCCAATTACAGACTGGCTCACAGAAAGGGTTATTTCATTGCCCATTCATACAGAACTGGAGGTGGAGCAATTGGCTTTCATCACTTCTGAGGTACTTAAGTTTTAAATAATCAAAAGAATATAATTTATGAAGATTGCCGTTGTTGGAACCGGTTACGTAGGATTGGTATCAGGAACTTGTTTCGCTGAAACTGGTAACAAAGTAGTTTGCATCGATATCGATCAAAGAAAAGTTACAAAGCTATCAAATGGTGAGATTACCATTTATGAGCCCGGTCTAGAGAAGATATTCTTGAGAAACCTCAATGAAGGAAGGTTGACTTTTACCACTAACTTAGAAGAAGGAATCAAAGAAGCAGCTGTTATTTTTCTAGCGTTGCCAACGCCTCCGGGTGCAGATGGAAGTGCTGACCTGAAATATGTTTTAGGTGTAGCAGATCATTTGGGTAAGATAATGACAGAATACAAAGTAATTGTTGATAAAAGCACCGTTCCGGTTGGTACAGCGGCGAAAGTGCATGCTGCTATTGCTGCTAACTACAAAGGTGAATTTGATGTAGTGAGTAACCCTGAGTTTTTGCGTGAGGGTGTTGCCGTAGAAGACTTTATGAAGCCTGACAGGGTCGTTATTGGCGCTGGTTCTGAGAGAGCCAAGAAAGTGATGGGGGAATTATATGCCCCTTATGTACGTCAGGGGAATCCGGTAATTTTTATGGATGAGAAGAGTGCAGAGCTTACAAAATATGCTGCCAACTCTTTCCTCGCTACTAAGATTTCATTTATGAATGAAATAGCACAGCTTTGCGAAAGGCTTGGTGCTGATGTGGA
>CANGFK010000352.1 GCA_947452925.1 Chitinophagaceae bacterium
AGTAAGTATGAAGAGTAGAGTAAAAAAATAAACTAAGAAGTTAAAAACAACCAAATAAGTTGTTTTTAATATGCAAAAGAAGAATTTATCAGCAAATATTTTATGTGCAATTCCTAATTTCAAAGTTGTAAAGATTGCTGTAATGATTGTTATGATTGATGTTAATATTGCAAACCCAATATTTACGAATAATTCTTTTGAAATTTGGTATTTAAAAATCTCGATTTCTAGTTTCTTTGAAAGAATATCATCCTTAATCGGATTTTTTACTAAAAATTCTAAGTTATCTTTTAAGTTTTTTGTCAATTGAAATACGATTGATAATAACCCGAAAAGCAAGCCAGCGAATAGAGATAGACATGTAAGTATTATAGTTAAATATTCACCAGTAATAAATAATCCTAGGGAAACCATTAGCGACGAAAATAATGCTGGAAATACTAGAAATATTATTTTATCTTCATATGGGATTCTTTTCTTTTTATGAAGTATGAAATATGCACTATCATAAAAAGTTTCTAAGTGCCTCTTTATCAAGGGCATCAAGCTAATTCTATCAAATAAACTCATTTTATAAATTTATTAATATTTCTTCTTTCAATATTGCTATCGCCTCCTTGTTTAACTCAGAATATATTGGTCTATTAGTAGCTGAATCTAGCATAACTCTATCTGTTATGTCGAATGTGGCAACAAATTTCTCTGGGTGCGTGATGTTTATAGAGCGCTCTCTACCATTTAGCGATATATCAGCATATGCCTCATCATATTCAAATCCAAAATCAAATACCTCCACTAACTTAGTTGTATCAAAATCAATATTTTTTATGCGATTAAACCCCTTTTTTTTTGCCCTTACAGTAAGTTCCACTTCATAATCTTTAACATTTTGATTGTCCGATTCACCAATTACATTCTCCAAGTTCTTTGATAATGTATGTTTTTGAAATCTCAGTTTTCTAATGTCTCCTTTTTTCAAGTAATTAGAAAATAGCTGGGGTATTGATAATGGGTTAATGCTGCAATTAAGATTATCATCACCAAACTTAAGCCTTATATATTCTTTATAAGACTGTACAAAAATATCCTTAAACCCGTATTGTTTATAAGTCTGTGCCATGAAAATTAGATAATTACTATCTTCATTGGGAGAGCAAATCAAAAAATAGAAATGAATGGAGTTGTACTGATCATATTTGACTGTATTCACAGTCTTTGCTTTTCCATCGACTAATTCTTCTATGTCGGTTTCTTGTCCATTGTGGCCTCTCTTCATTACTCCAGAAACCAAATTTGATTGAAGACTTAGCGATTGAACTAAATGCAATATTCTATTACCCTCAGGATTCTCATATGTTAATCCTAAATATTGTGTCATGAAATCAGACATTTCCTCTTTAAAGTTCTTTGGGGCAAAGACATCTTTTATTTTGATAAATCCATTTTGATTCTTGAATCTAATTGTATAACAAGTCAAATAAATTGGATTTTTTTTGGGGTACTTTGTTTTCTTTTCCATTCGTTTTAATTTATGGTTGTTTAATAATACGATTAGGCAATTAATAATTTCTTGCAAATATATGTTCGCTATACGTTCTTATTAATGAACATCATCCAATTACACCCACATAAACAAACTCCCTCCAAAACCAATGTCTTCCTTTAACCATATTTATGCCCTTTTTAGCTTACTATCCCATTCAATAAAACCACCAGATACGGTAGTCAATTTACTGGCGTATAAAAACACGTGTCGGAACAGGGTATTGAGTTTACTGGCGGGCATCTACACGTATCGGAAGGCGGTAGTCAATTTACTAGCGAGCATCTACACGTGTCGGAACGGGGTAGTAAATTTACTAGCGGGCATCTACACGTATCGGAAGGTGGTAGTCAATTTACCGACGGGCATCTATACGTGTCGGAACACGGTAGTAAACTCTAGATACCCTTCCGATGGATTATTGTATGCGCTAGTGACAAATATTTTTTATCCCATTAGCTAATTGTCCCTGCTGCTGCACGTCAAATTAGGGTGTAATAAGTATTCGCTGCTACCGCGCCGTCTATGCGCGTGGCTTCGCTATGGTTTCTCAATCATTCCACAAATGTCGGTGTCTTGTTTATAACGATAGCAAGAACTAGCTGTAACTAAACATACAATAATTATTGGTTGTTTTTGTATTAATCATTAATCGTTAACCACTAACCACTAACCACTAACCACTAACCACTCATTTCTCCCTACAAGGTTCTTTTATCGGTGGAGGAATACTGCCTACCGATTGCTGATATTTGAAATGGTGTTGCAATATTTATCTTTGCCGCCATCACGCTTAATGATATGGGTGTCACTTCAAAGAAAATTATAGCAGTCTTATTACTTCTCCTATTTCTGGAGAAGTCAGGAGTACGCCTTTTCATTCACAATCATTACCACCAATATACTATCAAGTCTCCTGCTTTAAAAGGGAATAAAACAATAACTGGTCAATTATCAGCACAGTGCGATTGTTTAGATGATTTCTTTAATCCTTTAACAACAGCAGATGAAACCTTTTTTCCTTCGCCAGGTGTTAGTTATAACATTGAAGTTACTTCTGTTTTAGAAAGCCTTACAGCTACAACTCCTCGCTTTTCTTTTTGGTTACGAGGCCCACCTGCTCTTGGATAAGAGTTTTACAATTAGCTTATTCTCAAACTAGATTAGTCATTAGCTCTCGCACAATTTATGGGTGTTGAGGCTAAAAATTTTATTTACATGTACAAGATTTATTATTGTTTCCTGCTTATACTTTTAACCTTATCGGGTTTTGCCCAAAACACCAACTCCGACAAGCGAGCGGGTGCTTCGCTATCGGGCGTGGTTTCTGACAACAAGAACAGACCTTTACAAGGTGCTACCGTAACAATTGTTGACCTGAAACGTGGGGTTGCTTCTGATGCTGACGGTCATTACACGTTCAATAACCTGCCCAATGGAAAATACCTGGTGGAAGTAAAACTGCTGGGCTATAAATCCGTCACACAAAATATTACCTTGGGAGATGGCAAACAACTAGACTTCAAGTTGCCCGAAAGCTTTGTGGATGAAGGCGAAGTGATTGTGACGGGCGTATCGCGTGCTACGCTGATTAAAAGAAATCCGGTACCTATTGTCTCTGTCAGTCACGATTATCTGATTACAAACCTTGCCACCAATGCCATTGATGCGTTGGTGAAAATTCCGGGTGTACGTGCTGTTACTACCGGGCCTAATGTTTCCAAGCCATTCATCAGGGGATTGGGATATAATAGAATCCTTACGCTGTATGATGGCGTTCGGCAGGAAGGGCAACAATGGGGCGATGAACATGGTATTGAGGTAGACCAATACAGCGAAGAAAAAGTGGAAATCATAAAGGGGCCAGCAAGCTTGAGTTATGGCTCGGATGCGTTGGCTGGTGTGGTTAATATCATCCCTACGCAACCCGCCGCTGAGGGAAAGACGGTTGGGAATGCAGTTGTAGATTATCAAAGCAACAATAAATACATCGGTGGTTCGGTGTTTATGAGTCAGACGAAGAATGGTGTTGAATGGATTGGAAGGCTGTCTCACAAACAAGCGGTTGATTATCAGAACAAATATGACGGGAGGGTTTTTGGCACTGCGTTTAATGAAACAGATGGCAATGCATCTATCGGAATTCATCGCAACTGGGGTTTCTCACATTTGAATGTGGTGGTTTATAATGACCTGCAAGAGATACCCGATGGTAGCCGTGATAGTGCGACCCATCGGTTTACGCGTCAAATTTCTGAAGAAGATACCGTTCGTCAGGTTGTTTCCGATGCTGACCTCAATAGCTATTCCATTGAAAAATTACAC
>CANGFK010000353.1 GCA_947452925.1 Chitinophagaceae bacterium
GAAGATGAAGCTACAAAAGCTAAGTTATTGCCTGCTTCTTGGAATCAGTCACAAATAACAGACAGCTCTCACGTAATAGTTTTTGCTTCATGGACAAGCATTACGCAGGAGCAAGTTGATACTTTCATTGCAGATATTGCTGCAAAAAGAAGTCTGCCTTTGGAAGCATTAAATGATTATAAAGCATATCTCTCTGGTTCTGCATTGAACCGCACAGCAGAGGAACAAACTGCATGGAACGCAAAACAAGCTTATATTGCTTTTGGTATTGGATTGGCTGCTGCAGCTGAAGTACAAGTTGATGCGACACCAATGGAAGGATTTATTCCTGCTCAATACAATGAGATACTAGGATTGACAGAACAAGGATTGACTGCATCGGTTGTGCTTGCATTGGGCTATCGTGGTGAAGGAGACTGGTTGGCTGCTTTGCCAAAAGTGCGTAGAGACAAAGACTTATTGTTCAAATTTATGTAAGTAATATTGTTTTTCACTAAAGGCTATCAGTTACAAAACTGGTAGCCTTTTTTATTTGCTCTATAATGTTTTAATTTTGAGAGAATTAGTCAAAACAAATAATTAAAATTTATGCAAACAAAGAAAAAACTGGTGGTGCTCACCGGAGCAGGCATCAGTGCTGAAAGTGGCTTGAAAACCTTTCGCGACTCCGATGGATTGTGGGAAGGATATGATGTGTATGAAGTGGCTACCCCGAGGGGATTTATAGCTAATCCACAATTGGTATTGAAGTTTTATAATGAACGTCGAAAAGAGGTTGCGAAAGCTCAACCCAATGATGCCCACAAAGGGTTGGCTGCATTAGAAGAACACTTTGATGTACACATCATAACCCAAAATATTGATGATTTGCATGAACGTGCTGGTAGTACTAATGTAACTCATTTGCATGGTGAAATCTTCAAGATGCGCAGTGTGCTTGATGCTACCAAAACCTATCCCATTACTGGGGACATAAAAATCGGTGATCTTGCCCCTGATGGCGGACAGCTCCGTCCGTTTATAGTATGGTTCGAAGAAGAAGTCCCGATGATTGAAGTAGCAGCCAAGATTGTAAGGCAGGCGGATCTATTTGTGGTGATAGGTACTTCGCTGCAAGTTTATCCCGCAGCAGGGTTGGTTAATTATGCGCCTTACAAAATTCCAAAATATATCATTGACAAAAAGATTCCTCCCACAGATTCTGTTCACAACCTCATCATCATAGAGAAACCTGCTGGCGAAGGAATGAAGGAACTGAAGGAGAGAATTATGAACTATGAAGAATGAGATATGAATTACAGGACATATTTCATACTTCATACTTCATATTTTGATTGATAACTTAAATCATAAAACCGCACTTTTAGAGAGGCTACCTTGCAGGCGTTTCTAAAACTATTTGAATTCATGAAAAGAACGATCAAATATTACCGAATTATCTGGCTAAGGAATGACCTTCCGGCTGGGCTATCAGTCTTTCTGGTCGCCCTTCCGCTTTGCTTAGGCATCGCCTTGGCATCGGGTGCGCCATTATATGCAGGGCTTCTTTCTGGCATCATCGGTGGGTTGGTGGTCTCTTTAATAAGTGGCGCACAGCTAGCCGTTTCTGGTCCGGCGGCAGGTTTAACTACATTGGTTGCAGCCTCTATCATTTCATTAGGTGATTATAAACTTTTTCTGTTGGCTGTTATTGTTGCGGGATTGTTTCAATTACTATTGGGGCTTTTGAAGCTAGGAGATATTGCCAACTATTTTCCCTCGTCAGTCATCAAAGGAATGTTGGCAGCAATTGGTATTATCCTTATCTCCAAACAAATTCCCTTAGCATTAGGATATGATAAACCTGATTTCTGGACGAGTGGCTTCCTCAATCTATTCTCTTCGAAGAACCTATTAGGCAATATCAGTAATTTCAACCACCACATTACAATGGGAACGATGCTGATTACGGCCATCTCACTGACAATCATCATTCTGTTTCAACAACCATTTGCCAAGAAGCTAAAGATAATTCCTGTCCCTCTGATAGTGGTTGTTACGGGTATTGTGGTAAATATCCTTTTCACCAATGCCGCATCGGGTTTCTCTCTCAAGCAGACTCAATTGGTCAATATTCCTTCTAACATATTTTCTAGTATCACCTTCCCCGAGTTCTCAAAATTCTTTTCTAGAGTTGAGATATGGAAGGATGGACTCATCATTGGTTTGCTGGCAACGCTTGAAACTTTATTATGTATTGAAGCGGTAGATAAATTGGATAGACGCAACCGGATTACACTTGTAAACCGGGAATTGATTGCACAAGGTGTAGGTAATATGGTCTGTGGATTATTGGGTGCTATCCCATTGACTGCAGTTGTCGTGCGTGGTGCTGCCAATGTGGATGCAGGTGGTCGAACCAAGCTTTCAGCTTTTACCCACGGGCTTTTTCTGTTGTTGGCGGTGTTGCTGGTCCCTTTTGTATTAAACAAAATACCCTATGCCTCTCTCGCAGCCATTTTGCTGAGTACCGGGTATAATCTCACCAAACCGAAGCTTTTCCGGAATATGTTTAGCCTCGGATGGAAACAATTTCTCCCTTTCGTCTTTACAATCCTAGTGATACTTTGTACCGATTTATTAATTGGGGTGAGCATCGGGTTGTTGATTTCAATTTATTTTATTATCCAGAATAATTTTAAGACTGAATATAAAATCACTAAAACAAGACACCTGGATATAGAAACCCATTACATCAAACTGAATAGTAACGTTACTTTTTTGAATAAAGTGCAGTTGAGAAAGTCGTTGGATGAAGTGCCAGAATATAGCGTGCTTACCATAGATGGTAGTAACTGTAATTTTATTGACTACGATATTCTCGAAATAATAAGTGAATACCACACCAAAGCACACGAAAGACATATTGAACTGCACCTGAAAGACATCAGAACTGTAAACGTAACAGCGGTACACTAATAATTGAAAATTGACAATTGATAATTGAAATTTATAGGCTGATAAGAGTGAGTTTTGTTGGTTTTAGGTATTAAAACACTTTTTTTATGACCATAACTCAACCACTTAGGGGCAGAATAGACTTAGGTTCATAAGTATTCCTTTCAGGGCAATAAAATTTGAGCTTTTAGCTGATAGTCAGGGTTATGGATGCAATATTTATTGCTTATTAATCAAACCCAAACCCACAATGTGCCTGCTTAAGACTTCTTTATCAACTAATTTTATCTACAATCAGCAATCAAATAATGCTTATTCATCCAACATTAATCACTAAACATTAATCACTAATCACTAAAACCCGTTTCTTTGCAGTCCGAAAAATTTATAGCGATATGCAATTATCATCTTTATTAGACCGTTTCGCTGAACCCGAAACGCTGAAAATGGCCAAATTGGGCCGTGAGTTAAGGGCACAAGGTATCGATGTAATCGACCTTAGCCTTGGTGAACCAGATTTTGATACCCCTCAGCACATAAAGGACGCTGCAATAAAGGCTATCAACGACAACTTCAGTCATTATACCCCGGTTGCTGGTTATGCAGACCTTAGAGAAGCAGTTTGCACTAAGTTGAAACGCGATAATAACTTGGATTATAAACCAGAGAATATTGTTACCTCCACAGGTGCAAAACAAAGTCTGGCAAATGCTATCCTAGCTTTGGTTGATGATGGCGATGAAGTAATTATCCCTACTCCATACTGGGTTACTTACAGCGAATTGGTGAAGATTGCCCGTGGTAAAGTGGTTGAAATACATACTAATCTGGAAGATGGTTTCAAGGTAACACCCGAACAACTGGAAGCAGCTATAACACACAAAACAAAGGTGTTCATGTTCTCTTCTCCTTGCAACCCATC
>CANGFK010000354.1 GCA_947452925.1 Chitinophagaceae bacterium
CCTTCAACGGTCGTGGGTTGAACCTTCAACGGTCGTGGGTTGAACCTTCAACGGTCGTGGGTTGAACCTTCAACGGTCGTGGGTTGAACCTTCAACGGTCGTGGGTTGAGCCTTCAACGGTCGTGGGTTGAACCTTCAACGGTCGTGGGTTGAACCTTCAACAGTCGCGGGTTGAGCCTTCAACAGTCGTGGGTTGAGCCTTCAACGGTCGGATTATGAAGATTCAGTCTTAAAATAACAAGCAAACTAACTATTTAATCAAAATGGCCTTCGTTATCTTTTCTTCGGTAGAATATACACTTAAACAGTAAGTTCCTTTTAGGTTAAGATTACTTACATCCCAAGTGTTTACAGCTGTTCCTCCGGTATGGTTAACCTGTTTGGTGGCAATCATTTTTCCATCTATTCCATAAAGTTTGAGCGTATACATACCCGCCAATTGATTATCAAATGTAATATTGATTATTTTACCAACCACTGGGTTGGGGTAAATACTAATCTTTCTGGAGGAACTATTCTTGTTCGTTACAGCTATTACAGCCGAATAAGTTTGCCCCCCGGCTTTATCTATTTGTTTTAAGCGGTAGTAACTGATAGCTGAATTTGTGGTTATATCAGTGTAGGTATAATTCAATTTCCCCATATAGTTGCCGGTAGCAGTTTGTGCAGGAATAAATTGTAAATCAGTAAAGCTGGTTCCCTCTGTGCTATGCTGAATATAGAAACCTTTGTTATTTATCTCGTTGGTGGTTGTCCAATAGAGTTGATTTCCTGCCACTGAAGTGTTGCCACTAAATGAACTAAGCGTTATTGGAGTTGGCCAAGGCGTATTATATTCAAATGCACCCCTACATGGTGGTAGCTTTCTATCTCCCGGAACAGGATTGCCCCATAAGTCTGCAGAAGGAGCACCGGCAATAACCATCCCTGAATTGATGCAGGGAGAAGTAGATTTCAGCTTATAACCGTCTACAGTTGAAATGCCTGTTGTTGCAGTTCCCGGAGCTATAAACAACGGATTGCTGGTTAGCTTAAAAGCATCGGTAGGCTCAGTGGCAGGATGACTCCCATAAAAAGTATTGTACTCTATTCTTCTGATCTGTGTGGACGCCCCTGTGTCTATGAATATATACCTGGCACCTGAACTTGCTTTTGTAAGATTGAAAATGATGTTATTCCTGAAGTTATAGGTATGGTTACTACTTGCATTTTCGTGTATTATCTCAGGACTCAAGCCAGATTTGCAATAAAATACATTATTATAAATTTCATTTCCTGAGGATGGGTAGTTGAGGTAAACCAGATCGCCGTAATCGTTTTGACTGATATTATACCTGGCAGTACATCCGGTATCAGCAGGATCTGGGATTCGCGGAACTGTATTGCCCGGTTGATTTCTCGAATTGCATCCCCAATATAATCCCTGACTATTATCGTGGCTGTAACTATATTGAAAGATGATGTTAACACTCCCTAAATCTGGGTCATACATACTTCCGTCTATCGAACCTGGATCAATCAACTGAGAATTAGCTCTGTTAAAATAACCTTCATTGTACTGAAACACAGTGCCCCTTGCCCTTGCAGTAAACATGGTGTTTCCGGTTGTACCCACTGCAGTTTCATAACATACGTTGCGTTCAATAAGTCCTGTAGAATCGGTACATCTTATTATCATCGCATTCTTTCCTATATGATGTAAGATATTATTGCTAATCTTGACGTTACTAAAACGCCTTGCAAACCAGTTATTATACTCATTACTAGCGGGATAATAAGCGTTGTATTCATTGTCAAATGCCAGCCCAATATTTTCACAATAGCTGATAGTGCAACTATCAATCAGTACATCATTGAAACGAGATTTACTATTAGCTTTGTCACTACTCAACACATCAAAGTAAATTCCTCCTGTTCTCTTTGGTATGGCGCCATTTAGGGTTGTGCTTCCACTGCCCAACTGTCCCTTTATATGGTGAATATTTAAGTTCTTGAGATAGATATGATTGGCTGTGCCAAAATTGCTCAATGCAACCATCACTCCTCTCCTGTCCGCTCCCAGAGGATTGGTGCCATTTTGATATAGCCCCACAAAGAAGTCGCTGTTAATTGGACCACGTGGGGAATTGGTTATTTCCAGGTTCTTAATTTCTATGTACTGCTGATTATAAAGATAAACGACAGCTTGCCCTGTGATACCATTACCGGCAAGCAATGGTGCTGCTCCTATATCGTATCTATCAATGATGATTGGATTTCCGTCTGCTCCGGAACCTTTAAAGGAAAGTCTTTGACCGGTCCAGCTACAACCACTTCTCAGAAAGACTTTTGTGCCTGGCGTTAATGTCATTGAATTTAACTTGGTCACAGAGTTAAATGGCGCGTTTAAACTTCCAGTATTAGCATCATTACCATTGATTGAATCTATGTAATACTGGTTTTGGGCATTTAAATTACCTACAGTAAAAGCCAGTAATACTACAATAACCGATTTAAGAGATTTATATGCCACTGAAAAGTAGATTTTTTTTATAATGAGTTTGAGTAAAGATGATTGAAAATATAAAATCGCTTCCTAGATAGCTGACATTCACAAAGTTTTAAAAAAGTTTTACAAAACCGCACTCTTCAACTAATGAAACCTTAAAAAAGAGGACACACTAACGAGTTACATAGTCACCCTTGTTAAAAAGGTGCTATACTAACAAGTTATGTAGTCACCGCTGTTAAAAAGTTGCTATACTAACAAGTTATCTGGCAAAAAGGTTATTGGGTAATGTTTATATCTACTTCCCTAACAACTTGCTTCTGACCACTAACCCTGTTATTACTAGCTATAAAATAAACTTTGTGTAGCCCTGCATTTGAAAATTTGTATCCAAACCTTTTTAATGGAGACTGGGTGATGTTTTTAATTGGAATAGCTAAATCAGGAGTAGCTGCATTAGGATATAGCGCATTCGATACAATCCAACTCTCTGTGTAGGCAGTACCGTATTTGGGAATGAACTTGATTAACGAAGAGGAAGTACTCCAGCCATACAATTGATTAGCCGCTTTTATCGCCTTCCAAGTAGCACTTTTTGACCCACCTGCAACTATCTTAGGTCCGAAATCGACGCTTGAACCATCTGGAAAGTTATTAACCAACGTAAAACTGCCAAGTGTTATACCATTCGATCCTAAATTATGAGTAGAGTCTGCTTTGTATAAGAATGCAATGTTGAATGGATCTGCGGCATTGGTAATCAAGTCGCTGATGGAAGCAACAGCTGTTGAATGATAATTTGTAAAATCGCCAGCTGTTAAGGGGATAGAAAGCCTGTTGGTAATATCCGTCCATTTGGCAGAATTTACCATTGCAGAGTCTGCCGCAGCAACCCTGAGTGTATCCGCAGCAGTTGTATCTTTATAAGAAGCATAAACTCCTTTATAACTTGTTGAAACCAATACCCTAAAAGCACCACTTGAAATAGCTGCATAAGCTGAGTCATTAGATGCCCTCAGTTGAAAACTAAAATTCAATGCACCACCTACTTTAGAAACCCTGTCCTTATTTGCATAATTGTGCAAAGTATCTCCAGAGTAAAAGGTAATTACATCGGGGTTACCTGTCATATCAAAATAGACCGTATCAGACAATTTGTAGGTAGACAATGGAGCTGACACGCTGAAATCAACGCCTTCTACATCCTCTTTTTTGCACGATACAAAAGCGACAGAAACAAATATTGATAAGAATAAAAATGTTCTAATGTTCATTGTAAGTAAGATTTTTGAATATTACCAGCCAGCATTTTGTGTTGCTAAATTGTTTACCGCTATTTCAGAACTAGGGATTGGCAGAAGGGTGTCCCTC
>CANGFK010000355.1 GCA_947452925.1 Chitinophagaceae bacterium
ATAATAGTACTTAATGTTTTTCCTGTACTCTTTTCCCATCTCTGTTTCCGCAGGGGGAATGTCTGCATCTTGCAATAAAGATTCAAGAGGCACATCCTTGTATAATTCCATGTACTTGGCAGGTACTGTTTTATAATCTGAGTGCGGCGGATTCATTGAAACAACCAATGCAAATGGCTTGGTAGCATCACGAACCTTGTCTTTATTACTAAAAAAGTCAAGTGCTTTATCAGCTTCATGTTCAGGCCCCCATTGGTTTACATAGTGAAAACTGTCACGGGTATCTTTTGTATCCCAATACATTGGTTTATTGTGAATATCATACGTTCCGTAAGCATACCAATAGTCAAAGCCATGTCTCCTTTCGGGGGAAGTCCATTCATTCCATGCCACTTTCTTGTCATTGTTTGAAGTAGAAACATAAGGCGGATGGGGAGAATCGAGGTGCCATTTGCCAATATAACCATTGGAATAGCCATCAGATTTAAGCACGTCTGACCAGCAGACTGCATTGGCCGACAACTCAATGCCATAAGGGGAAGAGGCGGAGTTTACATTGCTGTATACATGGTTTTTGAAGGGATAATTTCCGGTCATCAACATGGCTCTTGCGGGCGAGCAAACTGGATAATTACTAACCATTTGTGTAGCTACAAAGCTTTGTTTAGCAAAAGAATCGAGAAAGGGCGTCTTTACCTTTTCCTTCCCAATGAAACCGATTGCTTGTCCCCGCCATTGATCGGCAATAATGATAACGATGTTGGGTTTCTTCTGACCAAACAACGTTGATGAGCCTAATAGAATGGCAACTAACAACCATTTATTTTTGTTATAATAAACCATAATAAATACTTGATAAACAATAAATTAATTAAACTAGTTAACCTTTAACCATTCAGGTAGTTTACCTAATCTAAGCTTATACTGCGCTTCATACAAAGAACCAGGCAATACAGCTTTGCCAGTAGATTCTTCATACTTCAATTGCTCGTGAATAAACGTAGTTCCACCTGTAAAGCCAACCACAACTGGCATTGGAATCTTCCAATACCAAGGAGTTTTAGGCCAGAAATCGAAGTGTGCGTAAGCTGTATTTGTTTGTTTATAATTCCAGAAGATAAGGTTACTCATGTGGTTGGGCATATTGTAAGTTGCGCCTCCACCCCTGTTGTTTAGTAAGCCCCCTGAAACTCCATCCAGCAATGTATTTCTAGGTTGAGAAGAATGCGTTTCAAAAGAGGTTGAGGAAGGATAAGACGCTTTGTAGATGACCGTATTCATGCTCGTATTGGCCACACCAACAGCATGCCATGTAGCAGCAGTTTGTTTGATGTTTGCCAGCAAAACATTAGTCCCGCCCGTATTACTGATAGCTTCGTGACCAGGATTGCCCGTTACCGCACAGTTAATGACGGTGATGTTGGCACAATCGCCAATGGTCAACCCCACATTCGCATCTGTAAACCTACAATTACTCACCCAGCTATTGACTGTATTACTAAAGTGCCAAAGAGAAAAACCGCTATCATCCTTCCATGAACGGTGGTGCACAAAAGATTCTTTCCAGTTTCCTACAAAAGCAAGGTTCTCCACACCCACCTCACTGATATTAGCAAAACGATAGACTCCCCAAGGATATTTAGCATTTATCTCATAGGGAATAGGCGCATTGAATTGGATATGATTACCATTAACAGCCTTCACCTGAAAATACATCTTGATAAACACCCCTTCTTTCACTAATGAAGTCCAGCTGGAATCAGCTTCGTGAATACCCATTTCTTTTTTAATTAATGCAGGATCATTACTCCTCATCCTTATCTGCAACCATTCTCCCGGCTGAATATCGGCAGGCTTTTGCAAATAGATAGAAGTAGCACCAACCGCTACATTATCCATTATTCGCCCAACAGATACTGTCTTTTCGCGGCTATTAGTTACAAACAAGGAAGGCACAGTCCACATCTTGGTACTATCTTTTGGTCGGAGTGTGTTCTTCATAAACAACTCAGTGCCACCTTCTCCACTACCGATTCCACGTAGAATAATATTGGAACCAGTAATAACAATCTGCTCATTATCGTCAACATCTTCATTGACCAAGAACTTCCCCTTTGGAAACAGAATAATACCTCCACCATTATTCTCAGCAGCTTTAATTGCTTTGCGAATGGCATTCTTATCAGAGATATCATCATCAGGCTTTGCTCCGAAATCTGTTACCTTAAATACTTTCAACTGCCTGTTCTCAGGAATAGGCACTTCCCCATTGTGGTAACCTACATAAGAGAAATTGGGTAAGACAGACTCAGCAGCGTTGTGCTCGTAATCCAGATAAGCTTTTGCCGTATCCTGTGCAAACAGCAAGGCAGGCAGAACAGCTAAGCCACTAATAACTGACCATAATCTGAGTGACTGTTTTAGATAATTCATAATTATTAAGTTTGATATTGTTTAGATGAGTATTCACTAAACCTCCTTACTTACCCAACCTCAGTTTCAACTGTGCATCATGCAAAGAAGTAGGCAATACCCTTCCCTTATTGAGGCCTTCTGTATAAATCCATTCGTTCTGCACATCTCCTTCTCCCCCATTTACTTTAATCTTAGAATCAGGAGAATAAACACCTACCAATATGCTTTTGGGGTACATCTTCAAGTGTTCCTTTGGAGCATGGTAATTCTCCTTTGTCTTCCATACCCAGCAAGCAAAAAACTCATTGTCTTTTTCATCAAACTTGCCTTCTTCTATATTCCACCAGGTATTGTTACCCGCTGTTTGTGGCATATTGTTAGGCGCACCACCACTGAACACCTGCTGCAATCCAACTACATTTTCAAAAAGATTATATCCTGATGGAGAAAAACGCCTGTCAGCAAAGCCATGAAAGTCAAAGTTGCCGGGCTTTCCATCAGTTGGGGTGTAGCGTATGTTAGAGAACACATTTCCATAAGCACAACCTTCTCCACTCAATACATGTGTGTAGTTATTGTAGAAATGAATATCCTTAATCAGGTTATCAGAAGCATGACTATATATTTTTATGCCCGAATGTCCAGCATAGCCACTGATGTTGATTTTCTCTGCCGTACAGTTTCTGCTATCGAGGAAGTAGAGTGGATTGGTGAAGTTGTGGATGGCAACATCATTTATCCAGCTATGTTTGACCCGACACAAGTTGATGGCAGTCCATCCATAATCCATTTCCCTTCCCTGTGCTGGAATAGATTTATCACATCCATGATGACAATAATAACCACCCCAACCACTTTCAAGACGCAAATGCTCGATACCTATTCCACTCAACATTGGTGCAGCAGCAACCACAGGCTTATATTTCATGGGTATATCTCTTCTTAGGGGTTGTTTTAGTTGCAAACTAGTTCCAGATAATACCTTGTCCACTTCTACCAGCCATTGATAAGAAGGCGCCCCCGTTTTTCCTGCATCTAAAGCTGAACGTTCATACGATTCAAAGTTTTCTACAGGTTGTAGAATGTCTTTCATCAGATTGCAATCATCCGTTGTATTATACATCCCTAGTATAATGACAGAGCCTGCAACCAGATTCCTGGTGGAACTGACATTGATAATCTTCTGCCCTTTTTTTGCACCCTTTAGCAGGTGTGCCATAACAGGGGCTGCCTGAATATGATCATTTACAGTACCCGCCGAAGTGGATATTGCTGTACCTGCTTTTGAAGAATCAAGAAAATCCACTCCCCCAAAGGCAGTAGAATGTTGCAGATTGGTGGCAGTCTGAATCACTGCAAGACTCAACCAAGGTGAAACCTCATGCTGCGTCAAAGGATATTTACTGAAGAGAACGGTACCATCTTCCCCACTTCCTTCACCAC
>CANGFK010000356.1 GCA_947452925.1 Chitinophagaceae bacterium
ACGAAATACAAGAAAGCTCTTGCAATATCCCCTTTATACTCGTCAATAGGCTCAAATACTTGCCCTGTTATGCCTGCAACTGCTGAGGAGCCTAATTTGTTGCCAGTTAGACTTGTCCAGCTTGCAGCAGCAACCTCTGCATAAGGGAAATTTGCATGCTGACCATTCACTTTTGAATCAGTCGGAAAAATAAAATTGTAATCTGTTGCTGTACCGTTTGTAGAGGTACTGCCGCTAAACCAGCTAAGTGGAACAGAATGTTCGCGGTTATAGCAAGTTCCTTCAGGGCCTACGTTTCCACATTGATTGGTGGACGGCGTAAATTGATAAGGGTCTGTACCGTTGGGTACTGTTGAATAAATATCATAGATTACATTAGCAGACCCTGTCCCTACAGTACGTGGTTTGATGTCTGATTTAATGTATTGTGTCCATAATGCACCGTATGATTGTGGTCTGACAGAGGTTGAAATGATTTGTTTCAATGCCGTCTTCAAGCTAGAGCAGGACAGATTATCTGTTCCTGTATAATAGCTTGCAGGTACTTGAGCAAAAAGAGCAACTGAGAAAAGGAATGCAAACAATGTAAGAAGAAGTAATTTCATTTTTGATGTGTATGCAGCGAAAATAATGTAAATTATGCTTATTTTGAACTATATTAATGCAATATTTTTATCTTTTTCCAAACAGAAGGCTCCCTATTCTAACCAAAGTACTTCCTTCTTCAATTGCTAAGATATAGTCACCACTCATTCCCATACTAATAATTGATAACACACAATTACTAGTTACCAAGGGTTTGTACACCTCAAAAAAAGACTTCAACCGCCTGAATTCTCCTCTTGCTTTTTCTTTATTATCCGAGAAACTAGCCATCCCCATCATCCCTACAATACGAATGTTTGTTAAACCAGATAAGTCTGAGGTAAACAATTGTTTCAATTCGCCTTCATCAAAGCCAAACTTTGTTTCTTCTTCGGCAATATGTACTTGTACAAGGCAATCAATAATCCGATTAGCTTTATGGGCTTGTTTATTAATCTCCTGTAGCAGTTTAAAACTATCTACTCCGTGAATTAGATGAACAAAAGGAACAATGTATTTTGCTTTGTTGCTTTGTAAATGGCCAATAAAATGCCAACGTATATCCTCTGGTAATGCAGACTGTTTATCAACTAATTCCTGTACATAGTTCTCACCAAAGTCCCGCTGTCCAAGTCTGTACAAAGCTTCAATGTCTTCAACAGGTTTTGTCTTACTCACCGCTACCAAGAGAGTATTAGTCAGTTTTAATTCTTCTTTTATATTCTCGTAATGCTTAGTATTAATCATGTATCAATTATAAATCATCAATTAGCTTCTCTCTTCCCAAACCTGCACCAAATGTACAAGTACTTCTACCGCTTTCTGCATATCTTTTGTTCCAATCCATTCATGCTTGCTATGTATTGCCTGCATTCCTGTAAAAATATTAGGGCAGGGCAGTCCCATAAAACTCAGTCTGCTGCCATCGGTTCCGCCGCGGATAGGTTCCTTAATCACTGATAAACCAGCTCTTTTGTATGCTTCCTCCGCATAAGCTGCAACGTGAGGGTAATGTTGCAATACTTCTTTCATATTTCTGTATTGTTCTTTTACCTCAAATGTCATGGTTGCTTTAGGGTGTCTGGCCAATACTTCTTCAGCTATCATTTTCAGTCTGTCTTCGTGTTCAAGCAACTTTCCTGTTTCAAAATCCCTGACAATAAAAGAGATGCTTGCCCTTTCTGCAATCCCATCAATTTGTACTGGATGTACAAATCCCTCACGTTTTTCTGTTGTCTCTGGACTCCATTCGTCGGTAGGTAAGGCTGCAGCAATCTCTCCAACTATTTTAATAGCATTTACAAGTGTATTTTTTCCATAGCCAGGATGAGCAATTACGCCAGCAACGGTTATTGTAACGCCATCAGCACTAAAGGTTTCATCTTCAAGGGTGCCTTCTTCGCCACCATCTAGTGTGTAGGCAAAATCAGCAGCTAACTTCTGTAAGTCTAGTTTGGCAGTACCCGCACCCACTTCTTCATCTGGAGTAAATAATATTTTTATAGTTCCATGCTTTACTTCCGGGTGTGTTACTAAATAGTTAACTAAATCCATAATCTCTGCAACCCCTGCCTTGTCATCGGCACCTAGAAGTGTATTGCCACTAGCTGTAATTATCTCTGAGCCAAGATGTTTCTCCAGATATGGGTACTTCTTTACCGATATGATTTGAGTAGTGTCATCTGGCAACACAATATCGCTGCCGTCATAGTCGTTATGGAGAATGGGTTTTACATTGGTACCACTACAATCAGGCGCAGTGTCCACATGGCTGCAAAAGCAAATAACGGGAATCTCTTTAGTGGAATTGGATGGGATAGTAGCATAAACATAACCATAATCATCAGTGTGCGCATCTGCTAGTCCCATAGTTTTTAATTCACTGGCAAGTATAGTAGATAAGTTCTTTTGTTTTTCTGTAGAGGGGTTAGATTGGCTGTTTGGATTACTTTGTGTATCTATTTGTACATATTTTAAAAACTTTTCTATAACAGTAAACTTGTAATTGTCAAACATAATTGTTAATTTGCCGCAATATTATAATTTATAAACCGATGAGCAATTTTTTACATGCAAAGCAAGGGTGGGTTAGGGCGTTAATATTCTTTTTTGTGGGGATGAGTGCTGGCGGTATTATTGCAACGCCTATAGAAACATTAATTGAGAAAGGCTACCTTGGTGGTACGCATACAGCCAACGATTCATTACTTGATATCTTCATGTTCTTTATTACCAACAAGATTGGTACACTACTTTGTTTATGGTATTTTAGAAAGAAAGTTGACGGGCTATCTATTTATTCATTAGGGTTTCAGTGGAAAGGATTTGGTATCAATGCACTCATTGGCATTGGTGTGGCAGTTGGGATAATAGGTGCCGGAACTATTCTCCTGTCCACAGGTGGTAATCTATCTATTAAAGGAACGATTTTCGATCCATTAAACTTTTCTGTCTCTACGCTTCTTTTCATATTCGTGGCATTTGTTGAGGAAATTATTGTCAGGGGATATGTTCTAAGCAACTTGATGGAAAGTATGAACAGGTGGCTTGCCTTATTTATCTCAGCAGCATTGTTCAGTATCATGCACTTAGCCAATCCAGATATCACCACTATTGCAGAAATAAACATATTTGTTGCAGGCATTTTGTTAGGTGTAAACTACATCTATACTAAAAATCTGTGGTTCGCCATCTTCTTTCACTTTTCTTGGAACTTCTTTCAGGGTACCATCATTGGTTATCATGTAAGTGGTATGTCCATAGAAACCGGGCTGTTTGCTATTCATATTAATGGTCCCGATGAAATAACAGGAGGCTCTTTCGGTTTTGAAGGCTCTGCTTTTGCATTGATTTTGCAGATAATTGCCATCATAGCATTGGCCATGTATTATGAGAGCCGATATGGCAAAAGAATATTAGAAGCTAAAAAACTGGAGAAGGTGCCATCACCCATTCAACAAGAAGAAGTTGTTGAAGCCGATGATGAGCCTTCTACTTTTGAGGAATAATCTGCTTTGCAGGGCAAACGCATCTAAAATTAATTTCTTGATAGACTGTTATTGGATTCAAGAAATGCTACTTTTCAAGTCTTTTTGCCTCAAAGCCGGCGGGCTGCCCCAACCCCTAAAGGGGCAAAACAGCAACATCGCCACTACGTTCTACCTTTTGAGAAAAATATTCCTTCGGATTTTTCTCAATTTTAGCTACGCTAAAACCAGATAGCCCTAAGGTGGCTTATGTAAGTACTGGTG
>CANGFK010000357.1 GCA_947452925.1 Chitinophagaceae bacterium
AAAAGCTTTCCATTTTGTCGTGAAAGCTTAAGCTTATGCCATAAAAGCTTTCCATTTTGCCGTAAAAGCTTAAGCTTCCGTCATAAAAGCCTTCCAATTTTTGAACGCAATTAATAACTGTCAATTATCCATTGTCAATTAAATCTTGTGTCCTTTCACTGCATAATACCATATAAACAGATAGCAGGGCAACACGCAAACCACAAATGCTAACTGATTGGCTAAGTGAAAACTGTCTTTCAGCGTACCGTACAACAACGGAACCAATGCACCACCAACGATACCCATGATGAGCAATGCTGCACCTTGCTGCGTAAACCTGCCCAACTTATGGATAGCCAATGGAAAGATTGCAGGCCACATAATGGCATTTGCCAGTCCCAACAAGGAGATAAATACAATGGCCGTATAACCTGTGGTGAAGAAAGCGAAGAAGGAAAACAAAATGCCGATGATGGCTGCATACTTTAATGCGCCTTGCTGGGTAATGTATTTTGGGATGGTAAAAATGCCGATTACATAACCTGCCAACATGGAAATAAGCGTATAAGTAGTGAAGAATTTAGTTTTATCCAGAGGTAAACCCATCGCTTTACCATAACTACCGATGGCATCGCCAGCCATCACTTCCACACCTACATAAACGAAGATGCACAATACGCCAAGCAACAAATGAGGGAACTGAAAGATGCTGGTTTTATGTGTTTCTGTACCATCAGGATTGGTTTCTTCTTCTGCCTTTATCTCGGGCAAAGAAGAAAAATAGATAATAACTGCCAAGATTAATAATACCACTGCCAACACAATATAGGGAGGGATAATTTTCTGACTTAATTCATTCAATAGTATTCCTTTCTGAATAGGATCGGTCGCATCTTGAATGTTTTTTTCAATGGTTCCTGCATCATTCAGGAGCACAGCCCCAAGTACCAACGGGCTCAATGCACCCGCAATCTTGTTACAGATACCCATGATGCTAATGCGCTTTGCCGCACTTTCTACAGGACCAAGAATACTTACATAAGGATTTACAGCAGTCTGTATCAATGCCAATCCCATTCCCTGACTAAATAATCCAATCAAAAACAGAGGAAACTGTCTGGTATAAGCTGCAGGGATGAACACAAGCGACCCAAGTGCCATAATCAATAGTCCTAAAGCCATTCCTTTCTTGTAACCAGTGGCTTGCAGGATGTAAGAAGAAGGTAATGCCAGAAAGAAATAGGCAGTGTAAAACGCAAAAGTGACAAAAAACGCCTGTACATCGCTGGTGAGCTGACAAGCTAACTTGAGGAATGGAATTAAGGTTCCATTCAACCAGGTTACAAACCCAAAAGTGAAAAACAACACACACATCATGATGATGGGAGAAAAGACTGACTTGCCTGACTTTGTCATAAATAACAATTAAAATAATTAAGATAAAATAATGATTACCAATTATTCAACTTCAACAAGTATTGATGCACCTGCTTTATTACCCTTGGGGAAATGGATGGTGTACACCTTACTAGCATTCGTTTTATGATTGGCAATGTTGATTGTCCCCTCAGTTTCCAACTGAGTAGGATCGGCAATATACAGTTTCTTAGTTGCTTTCTGCGTATCTCTAATCATTAAGATGCAAGGTTTGTCTATCGAAATTACCTCCTCACCAACAGTAATAGTTGCTGGCTTATACAATACAGCTTCGGTAATATCCAATGCTTCATTTCGCACCATCTGAACCGCTTCTGTGTTTGCAATAATCTTTAGATTCGCTTTCAAATCATCCAATGTATTCTTGTTTGCATTCGGCACCACAACATAAGCATAATGTGCGTTGCTAGGATTTGCACCATGATTTATCCACAACTTAAATACCTCTCCCGATTGTACTTTCTTGGGTGTACTATGGTTGATGTGGTACCAATCTCCCGTTTGTTTTATGGTACTTAAAAATACTTTCTCTTTTTCTAGAAAATAATAACCAACCCCATCATGCCTTATCCAAGAGGGATGTTCAGAACTGATAATCCCCCCCCCTTTAACCTTATCTCCTTCAACTTCAATAGCACCTTTTAGCCAACACTGATTGATGGTCGTTGTTATGCTTTCAACCTCTTTACAGTTAATACCAGCACCCAAACAAACTACTTCTTTATCAAAAAAGAACCAGGACTTCTTTGCGGTAACGCCATTATAATTCATGTCATACGCACTCACGCCATAACTACTATCCGAAACGCCGCCTGCAAAAGGCATACTACCTACTTCGCCCCAGAAAACGGTTGTAAGCTGATCGTCGGCATAATCCCTTTCGGTGGTGCCTGGTATTTTATCCCATTCCCAAACAGGCATAATATTATAATATTCATCTCCTTTCACCTGAATATTGGTAGCACCATCCGGCAAGAATTTTCCAATCAGGTTCTCGCCGTTGCCACTTTCTGTACGCTTAGTACGGTTAGAAACCATGCGTACATTAAAAGAATAATCAGGTTGAGTGTGCAAGGTGTAGTCAGCGCAATAAAAGTGAGTATGTGAGGGTTTCAATTTGAATGAAGGCGCTTGCTTACCATTCGTTCTTGCCATTACAGCTTCCCATTCATTGTTGTTTGCCTGGTCAACCATTGCTGCCAGTTTAAGGCGTCCTTGCTCATGCTTTTTATTCAACATATCTACCCTGCTGATGCCCCTGCCTTCTATATTAAAATCAGAATAACCACCACGCAATGCTTTCATGTAAGTATTGAGGTAATAAGTAGACAACATCTTCAACTGCTCCCCACCCAACGCATAGCGCGTATTTCTCAGGAAGGCAGCAACTTTATATTCGCCACCAATAAAAACAGAACCATAGCTGGAAATCTGCAATTGTTTACCATGTTGCATAAAAGAATTGTCGTATTGCAATCCCTCTTTGTCAGTGAAAGATATGGGCTCAAACACTTCCTTTACCGATGAATCCATTAAACCTGCATTGGCAGTAAGCGCAGCACGATAGATGTAATGTGTAGCCACATCCAGTTTATTTGCACCGGTCTGCTTGTAGATATCACCACGCTTCATACGTTCTATCAAAGAGTCTTCCAGTGTAGAAGGTATTTTGTTTTTACTCTGACGTAATATAATGAGCAGTTCTCCTAGATGTTGAGGTACATCTATTTCATTGTGCCACCAGTTTTTACTATGTGGGTCTTTTGTATACCAAAACTGTAAGGCGTTAATGATTGCATTGCGTAATTCGGTATCATCATGCCATTTGCTTTTGCCCACATAAGCCAATGCCATTGTTTTTAAATGGTCAAGATGCGCAATGGGCTGCCATTCAGCAATATCTGTTTTAGAATATCCAATATCCTCCCACGAGCCATCAGGTTGTAAGGTGCTTAATAGTTTAGTTATATAACCGTCTTCTTTTTCAGATACAAACTCTTTTCGATACTGTTCGTAAACCTGAGTCATTATTGTATCGAAAGTATTTTTTACTTGGGCTAAAGCATTAGAGGTAAAGAGAGTCAACAGCAAACAAGTAGTACAGATTATTCTTTTCACACAGTTCTTTTATGAAGATATAAAGCTATCACTGCTAGTACGGAGTTTAAATTACCAACCCCTAATGCGTGGAAAATAATTAGTGGTTAGTGGTTAAGAAAAGATAGCCAGATATCACAAAGGTGATAACCCGTTGCAACAATCCAGAGGGCGAAAACGACAAAAAAGCACAGTTATTGTAGAATGTGCAAAAAATATTTAGTCAATCTTTAGTAATAAATAATACACCAGGGTTCTTTTTTTTCCAATATAGACCTAACAATTAACGGGGTTTA
>CANGFK010000358.1 GCA_947452925.1 Chitinophagaceae bacterium
ACAGCTGTTGGCAAAACATCTTTGGCAATTGATTTGGCAAAACATTTTGGCACTCAGATTATCTCTGCGGATAGCAGGCAATGTTTCAAGGAATTAAATATTGGTGTCGCCAAACCATCAACAGAAGAACTCAATTCGGTTCATCATTATTTTATTAATTCACATTCCATTCAGGAAGAAGTAAACGCAGGCATCTTTGAGCAGTATGCATTGGAAGCTACAAATACTATCTTCCAGCATAATCCTGTTGCCATACTAGTTGGTGGCACAGGCTTATATATTAAAGCTTTTGCTGAAGGAATAGACATTATGCCCACTATTCCTTCGGAGATAAGAGAACAGATTATCAGTACCTATCAATCGGAGGGAATGCATTGGCTACAAAATGAAATTGCAGCGAAAGATCCTGCTTTTTGGGCGATGGCAGAGCAACAAAACCCACAAAGACTCATGCGGGCATTGGAAGTGGTGCTTACCACCGGGCAATCTATCAATCAGTATCGTAGTAACCAAAAAGTGGAGCGTCCCTTCAATATGATTAAGATAGCACTGGAACTTCCTCGTGCACAATTGGTAGAAAATATCAATACCCGAATAAATAATATGATGGAGGAAGGTTTGTTGGAGGAAGTTAATACCCTATTGCCCTATCAGCATTTGAATGCATTGCAAACGGTGGGATACAAAGAATTCTTTGCTCATTTCAATGGAGAATGTTCTTTGCAACAAGCCATCAATCAACTAAAAATAAATACCCGACATTATGCCAAGCGTCAGATGACTTGGTTTAAAAAAGATACAGACTTTCAATGGGTAATGAATGAGGGGAAGGTTATGGAGAAGGTGTTGGGATTAATTAATATTTGATACTCGTCGCTGACATAGCATCATCCATTTTCAATTTCATTTTTAATAATTTGCTTCTCCCTTTTTCTGTCCGCCTTTCGAATTTCAGATTTATGCCTTACTCCGTAATTATTTTTATCGTTGACAAAGTGCATTTCAGTTCCCGCTAACCTAGAACCTTGTCTTATCATTACTCCGTTCAAAAAACAGTCCTCATAAGGGCAACTATGCTTTGAATATGTTCCAAAACTTCTGTGTTTTATCTTCTTGTCGGCTAAGATTCTTTGCTGATATAATCTTATGTCGTCCCAAATTCTTTCTTCGTCACCTTTTGTTAGTTCCTGCCCTAAATATTCAACTTCAACAAATATCCCTGGGTCTTTGAGTTGAAGGAAGTCAAACGTCTTTTTGAAAGTTCTATGCGAGTATTCTCTAACAGCTATTTTGTCTTCAAGAGTCAATTTTTCATTTTCTATGATTGAACGATAAAGCCCAAGGGTATTAAAGTCCTTATACTTCTTATAATTGTCAATGTAAAAGAAGTATTCCTTAAGAGTTAAAGTATTAAATTTTTGTCCTATTTCCATAATGGAGTTTTTTTTATGATTTTGCAAATAAATGCGGATATTTCATGACTATTTGAAGGTTTTAGCTTCATTAAGCTTTTACTTTTGTTATACAAATCTATGAAAATTGAAGCTATAAATGAATCTATAAATCCAAAAAAAGCTTTTTATGACTAAAAAACATTAAACTCTCGCGTGTTTTCAGAAAAACATCCGTTTTTTTTCAAAATTCTCGCGTGTTTCAAGAAAATCATTCGTTTTTTTTCAGAACTCTCGCTTGTTTTCAGAAAAACATCCGTTTTTTTTCAAAACTCTCGCGTGTTTCGAGAAAATCATTCGTTTTTTTTTCGAAACTCTCGCTTGTTTTTAGAAAAACATCCGTTTTTTTCAAAAACTCTCGCGTGTTTTTGAAAAACAAGCGAGAATCTGTCGCCTCCATCCCTTTGTATAACTTTTCAGTAGAAAATTCTGCTTTGTTTGTGAGGATAAAGTCCAGATTCCTATTTTTTCATTATGCACCATCTCGGTGATATTAAATATAAATCATAAAGAGCACTTGATAGGATAATTAAATATTTTCAAATCAAACAGCAGCAGTTTAATAAAAAAAACAGGCCGCCTCAAACGTATCGAGGCAGCCTGTTAGTATCAAAAGGATACTTAAGCTTATTACCAGAAGAAGGAATATAACGCTACTAATACACCAATTATTATCAAAGCCCCTACTGCAAAACTATTGGTTGGTTTAAACATTTTGGTATCAACTTCCAATCCATGTGGTGTAACACCGTTTCTATTATCAATGGTGCTGATAATACCCATTACAATCACGCAAATTACAAACACAAAGCCCATTCTATCTAAGAAAGGTATTTCATATCTGCCAGATACGTTAGTTGCAAAACCAAGTGGCTCCAAGAAGCTTAGGTTGGCAAAGTTTGGTAAGAACTTAAATAAAACTGACAGCAAGAAGCCGCCTATTGTTGCAAACAATGCTGCATTGGAAGTAGCTTTCTTCCAGAAGAAACCAAGTATGAACATGGCAAAAATACCTGGGCTTACAAAGCCAGTATATTCTTGAATGAACTCGAATCCTCCTTTTTTATCAATTCCCAACATTGGAGAGATAATACAACCAATTAACATGGCTACCAATACTGTAACCTTTCCTGTGGTTACCAACTGACCTTCAGTAGCTGCTGGTTTAATTTTCTTTTGATAAATATCGAGTGTAAAGATGGTTGCAATACTGTTTGCTTTACCAGCAAGGGATGCTACGATAGCAGCAGTTAAAGCAGCAACAGAAAGCCCTTTAAATCCTACAGGTAACAAGTTTAGTAAGGTAGGATATGCTTTATCGCCAACAATTTCTCCGGTTGAATCCATTAATTCATGGTTGGTAAAATATCCTTTCTGATTCAATACATAAGCCGCAATACCAGGTAATACTACTATCACAGGCATCAATAACTTAAGAAATGCCGCAAACAAAATACCGCCACGTGCAGTCTTTAAATCAGCACCCAATGCCCTTTGCGTAATGTATTGATTGCAACCCCAATAGTTTAGGTTTACAATCCACATACCACCAATTAATACGGTTAACCCAGGTAAGCTTGGGAAGTTGGCATTGTCTTTTTTAAATATCATGTGAAAGTGGTCGGAAGAATGATCCATCATTAGTTTGAAGCCACTTATTACACCTGTACTACCATATTGTTGGGCTACAAGGTCAAGTGCTAAATAAGTAGTTACCAATCCACCCAAGATTAAAAAGAATACTTGAATAACATCTGTGAAGCCAATTACTTTCATCCCACCCAAAGTGATAATAATAGCAAAAATGGCAAGCGCATACATACATACATAAAGGTTGATGCCAGAAATACTGCTGATGGCCAATGCACCTAAATAAAGAATAGAAGTAAGATTCACAATCACATATAATAACAACCAAAACACCGCCATAATCATCGCTACAGTGCTATTGTAACGTGTATTAAGGAATTGTGGCATGGTGTAGATCTTATTTTTAAGATATACAGGAATAAAGAAGATTGCAACAATCATCAACGTAGCTGCAGCCATCCATTCGTAGGTGGAGATAGCAAGCCCCATTTTAAATCCGTTACCACTCATGCCAATAAATTGTTCAGCAGAAATGTTAGAAGCAATGAGGGAAGCACCGATTGCCCACCAGGTAAGTGAACCTTCGGCTAGGAAATAATCGTGTGAGGCAGAAGTTGCTGCTTTTTTCTTGCGGTTGTAAACCCAATAGCCATAAGAGGCTACTACAACGAAATAGACTAGGAAAACGATGTAATCTGGACCTGATAATGTCTTCATGTGGCAATAATTAAAAATGTTTTTGAATGAAAAAATAAAACGTTATCGTACAA
>CANGFK010000359.1 GCA_947452925.1 Chitinophagaceae bacterium
GAATCATTCAGCCAATACCAGCCATTTCTCCATGCCCAACAGTCTTCTTGTGTCCAGGTTACATTGTTTTGAGGGCTAGTAGTAGAAGGTCTGAGGTAACCATCATAGCCATCATCTGAGTTGTACCAGCTGCGGCAACCTTTCATGTAAATGGAATCGCCGATGTCCATCTTTATTGAAAATCCATCTGCGTTACCACCATTGCTGTTTGTTCCAGGTCCCATATCGGCATTGGCGTATGAATCGCAGTTGATGATGCTATCTGCACTTGCTCCTCCACTCAGTTGTAAACCTCCATCTCTGTTATGGCAAAAAACACAGAAGTTTATGGTACAATAGTGTCCGCTTACCCACATGCCATTGTCTCCTGCACGATCTATCACAAGGCCATAGACATTCCAGTAATCAGCTTTTAGTTCTATTCCACGTTCACTTGAACTAGCTGTTGCAAAAGCAACTGAATAATCTAAAACCGGTCTGTTGTTGTTAAATGCTTTAGTTAAGTCGGGTTTGTAAGCCGATAGGGTAATGTGTTTTGTCTTGGTGCCAGATTTAGTAATAGAAATGGTTGTATTTGTAGTATAGACACCGCTTCTTACATAGATTGTATCTCCAGGAGCAACAGTTTTCACCGCATGTGCGATAGTGGCAAAAGGCGTAATCAAGGTAGTACCCTTGTTCTTGTCATTACCGTTGGTAGCTACATAGTAGGTAGTTTGAGCGATAATACTGACTGATGAAAACAGAGAAAGTAGTAAGAATGCAAGCTTGAATATTCTATTCACGAAAAGTATTTTTTATGTTTTTAGGTTGTTTGACTTGCTGTCAACAATCAGAAAATAAGCCGCTAAGTTAAATTCTCAAAGAAAGTAACTATCCCGTACCGTCCCGTTCTATTATAGATTAACTCCTTTTATAATAAATAGACACTAATAAGTCTGTAAATGCTTGTTGAATAAAAATTAAGATTAACGGTTGATTGTATTACAAAATAAGGTTGCTTTACACACTCAGTGTATCACTTTAAGTATCTAAAAATGTACATAAGTCGACTAGTCATCATTTTCTGTTTGGTTATTTGTGTTTTTAAGGCAGAGTCCCAAAATGCACTTTGGAAGCCACTTAAAGTATCCAAGGGTGGGGGAGATGTAAATACAACTTCAGATAAAAGTCTTCCAAAGAAATATGCAATTGTTGCTCTGGACTTGAAGCAGTTCAGAAATTTATTAATGCCCTTATCATTGAAAGCAAGTAAACCTGCCACTATCAAGTTGCCATTACCCGATGGTCAGACAATCAATGTGTTAGCGAAGGAGTCTTCTATCTGGCAAAATGGTAAAAATGAGTTAATTCCAGATGTGAAAACCTATCAATTAATTAATCCTTCAAATCACTCCAATGCCGGGAGAATGACGGTTACTTCAGAAGGAGTAAGTGGAATCCTTTTTAATGGTGGTAGCAATATTTACATAGCTCCCTATTCAAAAGGAGGCGTTGGGCAACACTTGATTTATGATGAAAAAGAGGATACAAGTAACTTTTCTGCCAGATGCGGAACGGAGGGGGTTGAGCAACTAGCCTCTCCTGAAGTGATTCCGCTTGATAAAAAAAAAGAAATGCCCGTACTGTTCGGCACGTCCACAACAAACGATGCTGTTCTAAGAACTTACCGGATAGCTGTTGCAGCCACAGGTGAGTATACAGTTTGGGCAGGTAGTGTTGCCAATGCAATGAAATACATTACCATCACCATGAATAATGTACAAGCCATTTATGACCGTGAATTTACCATTCATTTTACTTTGGTAACCACGCCGGGTATCATCTATACCGATTCAACTTCAGATCCATATCCTACATATAGTTTCCCGGCAGGCGCAGACTTGTCTGCTAATATAGCAGCGCTAAATAATGTTATTGGAATAAGTAATTATGACGTGGGTATTGTGTTCAATGCAAAGTGGGATGGGGGCTTGGCCAACGTTGGTGTAGTTTGTAACGCTAACAAAGGAGGTGCGGGTTGTGGTATTTCAACTGGGATAGGCGCAAACCCAACTCTTGGTCCGCAAGGTTCGGGTATGGATAGAACAGCGGCTCATGAGATTGGGCATTTATTCAGTGCTACACATACAATGTCTGCCGGTACTGGTAGATGTTCAGGAAATATAACCTCGTCTTCTGCTTGGGAGCCGGGTGGAGGTTCTACCATTATGGCTTATGGAGGAGTCTGTACTGGAGCGGCATATCAAAATAGCCCAGATGGCTATTTTCATGGAGGTAGTATCGGACAAGTGAAAAATTATGCCATCAATAAAGGCACTTGTGCAGTTCAAGAAATGACTGGTAACAATATGCCGATTCTGTCAGTGCCTGCAACTGCCTATACTATTCCTAAGTCTACCCCTTTCATTCTAAAGGGTTATGGTAATGATGTGGATGGAGATAGTCTTACGTATAGTTGGGAGGAGATGAATGCAGGTGTGGTAACAAATGGCCCTCCTACAGATACAGGTATCAGCGGGCCTCAGTTCAGGTCTTATCCACCTTCTCCTTCTGGAAATATCAGAATCTTTCCGCGATTACAGAATGTATTGTTGGGTACAGTTAATCCTTACGAAGTATTGCCCGCAGTTGGGAGAACGCTCAATTTCAGACTTACGGTTCGTGATAACAGTGCAATGGGTGGTGCAGTGAACAATGCAAATGTTTCTGTGGTCGTTTATGGTGGTAGTGGTCCTTTTGTGGTTACTTCTCAAACTCAACCTGTTACATGGACAGCGGATGGAAGTAGTAAAGCTGTTGTAACCTGGAACGTTGCCAACACCAATCTGGTTCCTGTTGGTTGTTCAGTAGTGAATGTTCTTTTCTCAGCAGATGGAGGCCTTACTTTCCCTTATATTCTGGCTGCTAGTGTACCTAATAATGGAGTGGATACTTTTCTCATACCAAGTATTCCAACGCAAAATGGACGGTTAAAAGTAGAAGCTGTAGGTAACATATTCTTCAGTGTCAATGAGAGCACTGTTACAATTCTCTCTAGTTGTGCTGCTGAAGGCTCAATCATCAGTCCCTCTGATTCTGTAAATACTTGTCCCGGTAGTAGCCTGCTGAACTTGTCCCTAAGTCCGAAATACAGCAGCCCTTTGGTGATTTCTGGCACCTTAAAATCCTCCGATCCTTCCATGAGTTTAACAGTATTTGATTCGGCTAAGATTGCTTGTGCTAAATCGGGTAATACTTCTAAGTATAATGTTTTCCCTTTCGTAGTGAATAAGAGTGGTAAATATACTTTCACAAGACCAACGGGGAATTCTAATAAAATGATTAGTGTTTATGAAGGAGTTCTTGATACCAAAAGTACTTGTACTGGCTTCTTGGCATCAAATGGTTCCTTTACAGGTAAGAATACCATTTCTGAGACGAGTAATATCAGCGTAAATCTTGTGGCAGGAACAACCTACACTCTAGTAATTGGGACTTTCAGCGGAAGTTTTCCTGCTTTGCCATCTTCCTACACCATTAATGTAACACCGCCAACTGGTGGAAAACTTTACAGTGGCAATAACCTTTACCTCAATCCTGGAGCGGGTTACAGTTATCTGTATTTGATTATAGACAAGGGAAATAATTCCATCAAATCGATAGTGGATAGTGTGAACCTGATTGATACTTCCCAATATACGGCTGGCAGATATGGTGTCTATGGGTTGTCGGTTGCTTCGTCTGATAAAAGCAGTTTGAGTAGCTTGCTCAAAACTAACTTCAACACTTTTCAGACACTTATTCAGCAGGGGA
>CANGFK010000360.1 GCA_947452925.1 Chitinophagaceae bacterium
CCCGAACAGAATACGAAACTGGAGGAAATAGCTGTGCAATTGATGCTTGGCAAACCCATTCAGTACGTTATAAATGAAGCTTGGTTTGGAGGACTAAAACTTTATGTTGATAATAATGTGCTTATTCCACGTCCAGAAACAGACGAACTAGTCGATTGGATTGTTAGAGACCAAGCTGCAATCGTGGAAAATACCCCACAATTCAAAATATTAGATATTGGCACAGGAAGCGGTTGCATTCCACTCTCACTAAAGAAGAAACTTTTCAAGGTTGAATTGTATGCAATTGATATTAGCCAGAAAGCATTGGAAATAGCAAAGAAAAATGCCGCAACCTACAGAACCAACATCGAGCTTAAAGAGCTTGATATCCTCGATGAAAGTAAATGGGGTGAGTTAGGTACTTACAATGTAATTGTCAGTAATCCTCCGTATATAAAGAATTCTGAAAAGAGTTCTATGCACAAGAATGTATTGGACTATGAGCCTGCAACCGCTCTTTTTGTTTCAGATAAAGAACCACTTACTTTTTACAACAAAATAGCGCTCTTCGCACAAACACACCTTGTAGATAATGGAGCATTGTATGTAGAGATAAATGAAGCTTTAGGTAAAGAAACTATTTCCTTATTCAATAACTATGGATTTTCCACGCTGTTAAAGAAAGACTTACAAGGAAAAGACCGGATGATTAAAGCCTGGAAGAGATAGGCTTAGTATTTTCAGTGATACAAATTACACTTTATTGGTTTAAATTTCCTGCAATTAAGCTCGGACTAAAAGATTGTTGTATCATTGTGCTTTACTAAACAAAAATTATCTTTAGAATGAGTATTAAAAGTAAGTTCTTGCTTTTTGCACAAATCCTATTTCTTTCAACACTATCCATATTTGCAAAAGCGCAGTTTTTTGTTGGGTTGGGAGCAGGAGGAAATCAGAATCACCTCATCACAAATGTTTCAAATCTTATTTCTACTGAGTACGTGCCAATCGATGGATTTAATATCGAAATCCCTATCGAATACAAAGTAAATGATTGGTTCTCCCTGAAATCTTCACCAGAATTTATTCAGAAGAATTACCAGTTGCAACGAACAGGTTTCTATAAAGGAGTGTATCAATTGTCTAAAAATGGCTATTTACAAATACCACTTTCTGCTCAGTTCTCCTTTGGAGGCAAGCTACTAAAGGGCTACCTCAATCTCGGAGGTTACGGTGCCTATTGGGCATCTAGTCACATAAAAGGAGCCTTCGCAAATCCGCTCAATTCTCCAGCTTATGGCACATCAAACACTGCTTTCTATTCCTTAACAGTATTTGATTATCAAACTTCCTATTACTTTGATGAAAAGTATCAGTTTAATAGCACAAAAGATAACAGATTAGAGTTTGGGGTTTATTCAGGACTTGGCATTAGCTATCAATTAGAAAGTAATTATAAAGTATTTACAGAATTTAAATATTATGATGCATTAACCGATCAGCAAAAGAAATATCAGTCAGAACAAGTACCCCGTTTCAACGAGACTGGAAGTGTCTCAGTAGGGTTTTTATATGAACTGAAAGCCAAAATTCGCAAGGCTAAAATTCGCTATTCACAATCTAACAATTAATTTCATTCTTTTTATTTATGTCACGATTAATAAGCAGAAATAACTACAGACTCTCTATTTCAATTTTTATTTTCTTATCAGGCTTTGTTTTAGCTTCTTGTCACAAAGAAGTAACGTCTACCGATCAGACTGGCAGCGCCCGTACAATTTCATATACCCAGATATTTGAGGACTTTTGGAGTAACATGAATAAAAATTATGTGTTCTGGGAACAAGACACCACTAATTGGAATAAGATGCATGACACGTATGCACCTTTGTTTGCCGAGTTGGACAAAGATTCCACCATAAGTTATGACTCTGTCAATACGCTTTCTAATAGTTATTTTCAGAATATGGTTTCTGGCTTAACGGATTCACATTATTTTCTTGCCATCTATTATACACTTTATGGAGTAAACCCCGCACAAGCCAGAAAATTAAACAATCCTCTTTTTATTGAAAACCTATTTGAAACAGCTCCTTATTCACCTAGCGTGGATGGTAAATTTCATTACACTAACTATGTAGATTCTCTTTATCTGGATGACAACAAAATGATTGGAATTGATACAAGTATAACAGTAACTGATAATTTTTACACTGTTGCAGGATATATTCAAAATACGCGCATACTCTATTTCGCGTTTAATAAATGCCAGCTCATTACGCAATATGAGCAAGGAGACCCTACCGTAAAAGCAACTCTAAGCTACTTCTTCAAACAGTTAAGTAATCCAGCATTGACTGGTCTTATTATAGATGTGCGCGGAAATAGTGGTGGCTCTGTAAATGATTTAAATTTTCTTGTAGGTAGTTTAATTTCTTCTCCATTGCATTTTGGATATTCCAGATCAAAGAATGGAGCCGGAAGGTTGGACTATACTCCTTGGGCAAATGCCATCATAAACCCAAGGCCAGGGTTTAGCGATTTCACAAAACCAATCGTAGTACTTGCTGACGGGGAGACGAGTAGTGAGGCAGAGTTGACTACTATGGCTCTGAAGTCTTTACCAAAAACCACATTTGTAGGTGATACCACTTGGGGTGCAAATGGTCAACTTATCCAGAATGTAGACTATAATGCTGGGAGTTTTAATTTTGGGAATATAGTTACCGGGGTTTCACAATCTAGTAGCACAACTTTCTATTTTGGATATGCCTCTGCTTCATCTGTAGCTTTTAAATACTTAGATGGTAATGTTTATGAAGGAAAAGGATTTCCGCCTGATTATGATATTAAAGTAAAATTAAATCAGGTTTTCTTGCCCGGCAATACCATAGATGACCCTCAATTGGATAAGGCAATCAGTTTGCTTCCAAAATAAAAAAATCAACAGATTCGTCATCAATAGTAACGGCAGCTAACTGTTAAATTATTTTTTGTTTTGACAACATCATTGCAAGTAAACTAAAATGAAATTTCCCCGTTTCATCCGAATACTGCAAATTTGCCGCCTTTATGGAAGCAATCGCTCAATTTTTCCCTTTACTCAATACGCCCAGTAACATTGTTATTACGTGTCATCAAAAACCTGATGGGGATGCGATGGGTAGCTCCTTAGGGCTATATCATTTCCTGATTCAATTGGGACACAATGTAACAGTGATATCCCCCACCAACTGGGCAGACTTCCTTAACTGGATGCCTGGAGTGGATAAAGTAATTAACTACGAGCAGTTTAAGCATAAAGCACAAGCCATCATAGATGAGGCGAACATAGTCTTTTGTTTAGACTTCAATATACTACATCGTACTAAACATTTAGAAAAACCCTTAGCTGCAGCTAATTGCATAAAAGTCTTAATAGACCATCATCAACAACCTGCAGAAGCTGAGTTTACTTATGGCATAAGTAATACTTCCAAGAGTAGTACTTGCGAAATGGTTTACGATTTCATAGTAGCCGCGGGTTACCAGGATAAAATTAATCTTGACGTTGCAAAGAGCCTTTATACGGGTGTGATGACAGACACTGGCTCATTTCGTTTCCCATCTACCACTGCCTCTGTACACTTGATGGTAGCACAACTAAAGAATATTGGACTGGAACATTCGGAGATTCATAGCAATATATTCGATAGTTCTCTCGAGAATCGTTTACGCTTCACGGGCTTTGCTTTATTGAACAGGATGGAAGTGTTGTATCAATACAACACCGCTATCATGTACATATACACTCAGGACCTGAAACGTTTC
>CANGFK010000361.1 GCA_947452925.1 Chitinophagaceae bacterium
AATATATTCTTCTAAGTAAGGTAAAGCTTTCTTAAACTGTCTTTTATCAAAATATAGTTTACCTGCTAGCTGTCTCAACTGCAAATCGTAGTACTGACCACCTCCTTTCAGGATAGACTCTGTGTAAGTGAGTGCTCTATCTAGCTGGTTGTCGAAATAATAAATCTCTGCTATGTAAAAAGGTACCACTTTAGAATATTGTGGATTATTTTCAGCTATCTTAAAAGAATTCATTGCTTCTTTAAAGTTCTTTTCGCCAAAAGCAATAAAACCATAGTAGTAATTTGCTTCTACATAATTGGAATCTGTGGGGATTTGTCGGATTACATCAAACAAAGGCTTAGCTTCTTTAAACTGTTGTAAAGTGAAATAGCAATAAGCTTTATGAAACTTCGACTCGCCAATTTCAGCATTAGTCAAGTTATCTATACCTGCTCTATTGTAATAGGTGATAGCGTCGTTATAATTTTTATTTCTAAAATAATATTCAGCAAGCTGATAGGCAAGTTTGTGTTTAAGAGGTGCTGTATGTTCCAGTTCCAGAAATTCAATCGCCTTCTCCTTTATGGAAGCATCGTTTAAGCTTAATCCGCAAGAGATGTAATAATACTTACACTCAAGAGAAGTAGATACCGGATAATTTCCCTTGTTGGCATCATTACTGTAGAAACTCTTAAAAATAGGGTACGCTAAGCTATATTGCTCCTTAGCAAAATATTCTTTTGCTAGTTTGTAGTCTGCATCCGCATCATTTGTTATTTTGGTATCTTGTCCGAATGACACGGCATAAATAGTAGATAAAAAAAGAATGCTGACTAGTATTTTTATTTGACGGTACATAATAGTGATTGCTTGTAATGAAGTTGAACTCCCTTTAAGACTTGGAGTTACTAGAGGCGTTTAAAATTACTTCCCCTTGCTATAACGCAAACATCGTTATAATATTTGTTAGTAAATAAACCTTCACATTTTCTTTACTAACATACAGAATACATTCTACTTGTAAGCTATTATCAAATCATTTTTGATGTATTGCCCCTTTTTAACTGAATTACAACAATACAATCGCCATCTTCGTACAGCGTTTGTTTACAACTACAAATCTTGTAAACAGAATTAATCATTAAAAAAGTAATTATGGATCGTAAAGAGTTTTTGTCTCAGTTAGGAATTGGAGCCGCTGGCTTAGTATTGTTTGGTTGCATGGGTGGCTGCGAAAAGGAATCTGTACCTGCTTCACCAAGCAATGTAAACCTGACCATCGATTTAACATCTACTACCTATTCTAAATTGTTAACCCCTGGACAGTTTGCATACACTGGAAATGGAATTATTGTAGCACAAACTACTTCTGGTGACTACATTGCAGTTTCTCAGTATTGCACACATGAGGGCGTTACAGTTGTTTTTGAATCAACTAAAAATGATTTTTATTGCTCCGCTCACAACTCTAGATTCAACACTTCAGGTGCTGTACAGAGTGGCCCTGCTGGTTCTGCATTAAAACAGTATACAGTTACAAAAAATGGCAATACGCTTACTATCAAAGGATAATAAAACCCAAGTCATTGAAATAAAAAACCTTGGCGTATAGATAAAAAAAGAGAGGCTATTAAATTGATAGCCTCTCTTTTTTATATAAACTAGTTTACTAATTAAACCTTGAAGTGAGCGAATGCTTTATTCGCTTCAGCCATACGATGAATATCTTCTTTCTTTTTGAAAGATGCACCTTCACCTTTGCTTGCTGCAACAATTTCATTAGCCAATTTTTCAGCCATTGTACGACCGTTGCGCTCACGGCTGTAACGAATCATCCATTTGATGCTCAAAGAAGTTTTTCTATCTGCACGAACTTCTGTAGGAATCTGAAAAGTAGAACCACCAATTCTGCGGCTTCTTACTTCTACAGCAGGAGTGATGTTTGCAAGAGCTTTCTTCCAAACTTCATATCCGTCCTCATTAGTTATTTTGCTAACCTTATCTACAGCATCATAAAAAATTGTGATTGCAGTACTTTTCTTGCCATCCCACATCAAATTATTGATAAAACGGGTAACCAACTTATCGTTGAACCTGCCATCTGGAGCAAGAGGTAATTTTTTCGCTTGTGCTTTACGCATGACTTAGTATATAAACTTTTTAATTAATTATTTTTTCGCTTTAGCCTTCTTAGTACCATACTTAGAACGACTCTTCTTACGATCTTTCACACCGGCAGTATCCAAACTACCACGTACAATATGATAACGTACACCTGGTAAATCTTTTACCCTTCCTCCACGGATCAAAACAATTGAGTGCTCTTGCAAATTGTGACCTTCACCTGGAATGTACGCAATCACCTCAATCTTATTAGTCAAACGAACCTTCGCTACCTTACGTAACGCAGAGTTTGGCTTCTTAGGAGTAGTTGTGTACACTCTCGTACAAACACCACGACGCTGAGGACAAGCATCCAAAGCTCTTGACTTACTTTTAGCCCTGATGATATCACGACCTTTTCTAACTAGTTGTTGTATTGTAGGCATTCTTAACCCTATATTTTTTTTCGGACGGCAAAAGTAAGAGACTGGAGTAGAACTTCCAAATAAAATAGCCACAAATTTTAAAATAAAAATAAAATCTCCCCTCTTGAGCCCATTAATTAATAAAAACTTGTTCTAAACACGCTCCATCCAACCGTGTGTATCAGCAGAAACCCCAGTTCTGATGTTGTCCAGCCTTCTCTTCAGTTCGGGCGCAACGGTTAGTTTGCTTAGATCAAACTTCAGTATGGTATCCTTATATTTCAATTCTTGTATCAGCGAAATAGTTGCTGCAGTGCCTGTTCCAAAAACTTCTTTCAGGCTGCCGTCATTGTATGCATCAATCAACTCATCAATACTTATCTTCCTCTCTTCAATAGTCAGTCCCATTTCTTTCAAAACAGTCAAGGCAGTATCTCTTGTTACCCCAGCAAGTATCGTCCCTTCTTCCAACGATGGTGTTACGGCAGTGTTGTTGATGATAAACATCACATTCATAGTCCCTACTTCTTGCAACCACTTATGCTCGAAGGCATCTGTCCAGAGAACTTGGTCGTACCCTTGCTTTTTAGCTAGTTGCATAGCCAATAAGCTTGCTGCATAGTTTCCTGCGTTCTTTGCAAAACCAACGCCACCGGGTGCAGCACGTGTATAGGTTTCTTCAACCACAATCCGCATTGGAGCAGAGTAGTAAGGCCCGGTAGGACTTAATATGATGATGAACAGATAAGTATCAGAAGGTTTTACGCCAATGATGGTATCGGTAGAAAACATGAAGGGTCTGATATATAAAGAATGATCTGCCGCGGTAGGTATCCACTCCTTATCCAGTTCAATCAATTGCTTCATCCCACCAATAAAAATTTCTTCCGGAACAGCAGGCATACACATTCTTTCGGCAGATGTATTGAAGCGTTTGAAATTGTCGTGTGGACGAAAAATGAATGCATCGCCATTTTCGTAGCGATAAGCTTTTATCCCTTCAAAAATAGATTGTCCGTAATGAATTGCCACCAAAGAAGGCTCCAATTGAAGGGGTTGATATGGTTTTATCTCCACATTTTGCCATTCGCCATCAGCATAAGTTGCTACTAGCATGTGATCGGTAAAATGTTTACCAAAAGGCAGGTTACTGAAGTCTAAATCTTTTAATTTGCTGCTCGCTGTTTTCGTTACGTTTATATTTACCGCGTCTACCATATCATTTCATTTGGTGCAAATTAACTGAAAAAAGA
>CANGFK010000362.1 GCA_947452925.1 Chitinophagaceae bacterium
AGATTTTCTCAAACTTATTTTAAATACTGTAAATCAAATTTTGATTTATGATTCGATTACAGTTAACTCAACTCTACGAACACTTTATATCAATGAGTTAGAAAAGAAAATACCTTTAAAATTACTTTATGAAAAGGCTGAAGACCAAAAAGTAGCAAATCTATTAAAAAGCAATAATGTAAAAATTGGACAATCTGCTTGGTCTACAGAGATTGATTTATTCATTGATTCGATTTTACCTAAGACATTAGGAAATCCAAAAGAGCTTATTGTATTTGCCGAATTAATTAGAATGAAAAAAGGGATAATAATACCTTTACTTCTAATTCAAAGGACTTTTGGAATTAAAGACCCAATCGCACCGCCAGATTTTCTTATCATTAAACCAAATAAAGATATTTTTGGAATTGAAGTGGGTTATGCCAAAGAAGGACAATCAAGAGAATTTTCTTTAAGAACTTCCATACCTACAATGGGGATTGATTTAAAGAATAATATGCATAATCGTTGTCCAAAATGTGGCGAATTAATCCTATACTGTGAACCGGTAATTAATTCTTTTGTGGATGAAACATTAAGCAATAGATTAGACTCAAAAAGCAAAAAATTTTTATGCAATACCTGTCCACAATTTTATAGCGGCAAATGCAAATTCTCAAATTATTTTGGTTTTGCTTCGATTAATGATTTTGCAGGCAAACCTTTGAAAAAAGGAAATTATCATTTTCATGCATCGTGCGTTTTATCAAATACTTTTCCATTTTATAAAAAACCTAAACCTATTAGTTCATTAATTAATGATTTTTTTGCTCAAATACCAGAAATTCAAGGATTAGAAAGTTTATAAATATGGCACTTACGCAACAACAAATTCAAAAGGTAGAAACTGTTCTAAGAAATAGTTTAAGGTATAAATTTCAAAATTACAATCCTGAGCCAGCTATAATGCCTTTTCATACTAGGCTTTTAGGGAAAGATAGAATGGCATTGTTTTCTTTTATCCATTCATTAAATACAAACTTTGGAACGAGCATATTTGAGCCAGTAGCAAAAGCATTGGCACTTTCAAGTTTTGCGAGCGCAGAATCACAACAAACAGCAGGTACTCAAATTTCATCTGAAGCTCATAAAGTTATACAAACGATAATGGACAGTCTTTCAGTTGCTTCTTCATCTCCAAATAAAATTGAAGAAATCAAAGCTATTAGAGCAGTTTGTCAGAATGGAGAAATGAAAACAGTGAAGCCTACAAAGATTGATGTTAAACTTGTTGGACATGATGGGACAATTTATTTATTTGATATTAAAACTGCAAAACCAAACGCGGGGGGGTTTAAAGAATTTAAGAGAACACTTTTAGAATGGGTGGCTACAACATTAGCTGCAAACCCTAGTGCCGATGTTCAAACAATAATTGCTATACCCTATAACCCTTACGAACCACAACCCTACAATCGTTGGACAATGCGAGGAATGCTTGACCTAGATAATGAATTAAAGGTTGCAACCGAGTTTTGGGATTTTCTGGGCGGACATGGTACATATAATGATTTACTTGATATTTTTGAACAAATAGGTTTAGAATTAAGACCAGAAATTGACGCATATTTTACAAAATATAATAGACAATAGCTGTACCAGTCAAACCAGTTTCCAACTGGAATTCGCTTAGATAAAATACCCAAATAGCCCCCGCTCTTCGAGGCTTGTAGCCTCAGAGGCTTATTTTGTTGCTAAAAGCAACGGAGTATGCCTATGAAACTGCAAGTTTCGTAGAGCGTTTTGTTAGAGCTATCTACAGAAAGCCCCTAGCTAGTGCGCGTCAATCGCTATAATCAACTAGGGCTGCCGCACGCGTTTCTTCTGGATTCGTTAAGATTGTTTATCACTCGTATATTCCTCTGAAAGATTACTTATGGGTGTGTAAACCTAGTTTCTTAACAGAAATAAGAAGGCGTGCCGCCTAAGACGGATTATAATCCGTCTCTACAAATAGACGCCTCCATCAAACCCATGAATGTTGGGGTCCAGAGGGGAGCGCATTATTTTCACTTCCCCCAAAGAGTGAGACTCTAAACTTTAAATAGGTGAGTCTAGCATAAATTGGATATTTACATCTTACAAAAATGTTGAGTGTATAGATAAATGGGGCATTGGAAGATTAGTTTCCGGAGTGGTTTATGAAGCATTTTGTTTGAATAATAAAGCTTTAACTTTGCACTGTAAAACTTAAATAAACCAACTTTCAAGCATTTTAATACATTCAAGTCATGAGAAATAATAGAAACATCTTTTACCTATTTGGGCTGATTGTATTATTGTTTGCTTGCAAAAAAGAGACACGCAAAGCGCCCCTTTTGGAAATAGTTTCTCCTGCCAATAATGCCGAAATCTTTCAAGGACCAGGTTATGGATTTACTATAGAGGTAAACGCCAATGACCCCGATGGATTAATAAAAACTGTTGACCTTAAAATTGATAACAACCTAATATGTGAGCTTAAATCGGCACCCTACACATACAATTGGGAAAGTCTGGTTGCCGCTGGTAAGCATACCCTTACGGCTATAGCAACAGATAATGACGGACTTTCTACATCCGCTTCCATTACCATTACAGTAAAGAGCATCACCCCATCTGTTTCTACATTGCCGGCATCGTTTGTTGGCACAACCTACGCCATTTGCGAAAGCAATCTGGCTTCAATGGGAATTCCCCGAGTTTCTTCACGCGGAATTTGCTGGAACAAGACCGGTTCTCCTACCATTGCAGACAGTATCAGTATAGTAAAGACAGACACTGGCACTTTTGCCTCCCCCCTAAGTGGGCTTCAAATGGGTACTACTTATTATGTAAAAGCATTTGCACAGAATAGCAATGGTGTTGTATATGGCAATCAAGTGAGTTTTACTACAGCTGCTGCCTACAGTAGTGATACCGGCACTGTAGTTGATCCCCGCGATCAGCAAAGGTATAAATGGGTAAAGATTGGCAAGCAGGTTTGGATGGCTGAGAATTTGAGGTATAATGATCCCGGTTCCATGTACTATCCTACTATCAATGATACATCTTATGGCCGGTTTTACGGAAATGCTAGTACCTCTTTGGCTATTCCTGGCTGGCATATACCTTCAGGGAACGAATGGCAGGAACTATTTAATTTTGTTGGAGGCAATGATGTTGCTGGTGGATTCTTAAAAGAAGCGGGTAACGTTCATTGGATCAGTCCAAACATGGGCGCTTCAAACCTGGCTAATTTTAATGTCTTGCCCGCTGGGGATATATTTACTAGGTTTGGGACATCTGGTGAAGGCTTAGGCACTACCGCTAGGATTATGTCCACCGACAGCTTCTTTCCAATATTCAATAATAACTCCAATGCAGTAACACTTTGGTTCCCCGGTCCAGGTTCTGGTTGGTATCTTTACTCTGTGCGATGTATCAAAAATTAAAAAGCAATCCATGCTATAGTACTTCAATCCCGCTACCGCGCCGTCTGTCTCACATGGATTTACTCGCTATTGTAACAATAATTGGTTGTTCAAAAGACTATTACTGCTTAGTGCCCCCACTCCTATCTGCACATTTTATCTAACGCATTAACCGTTTGTATCCAATAATTCCCCATCTTTGGAGTAAGCAAAGGAATGTCCTTTGAAAATCGGCTGATAAGAACCCTCCTTTCTGTGAAGCTTAATGGAGCGAGTGAAGTGTAGGAAAGTGGATTGATGGATTGATAAACGCATACCA
>CANGFK010000363.1 GCA_947452925.1 Chitinophagaceae bacterium
ACCTCTTTTATACCCAATAAGCGTAAGAACTTGCGTAGAGGATGCCCCCGGTAGCATATTGCAGAAACTTACAAAATCCATCAGTTCTGCCTCGGTAATGTCGTGTCTTTCATTAGCAAAAGTTCTTAGCATCACACCATAATGAGCAGGACCTCCAAAGGCAGTAATGCTGTGAAGCATCACGGTGCGCAAAAAAGGTATGTGACGGAGTAGCATCATTTCAATACAAAAATAACTTTAGTTCCCAAAAAGTGCGCAAGGAAGGTAAGGCAATATTCTAGTTATGAAACTTATTGGTCTTCTTCACAAACAATTATCGGTGAAACGTATCAATTAAAATAGAGCAATCAATGATCTATTTAATCCGTTTTGAAGTGTAGAGGAAAGGAAAGACCCTTTCCTTTCCTCTACACTTTCGCAATATTATTTTATTTCTATCAAGGTTTGATAAACTGTACCATTACTCCTAATCAAACTAAGCGTATTAATGCCAGTGGCTAATTTGTTAGTAGGCATTGGCTGAGAAGCAGAACCCCCAATGTGTGTTATGTTCTTTGCAAATACTTGCTGACCCAATTTGTTTTATGATATAAATCGCATAGTTACCTGCCTCTAAGTTAGTCAATTGAACAGTAAACGGATGGCCCTGTAACAGGGTCTGGATAAGCACCTTCTAATTATTTGAATAAATTGTTGTAGAAAATGAAACTGTATCATTAATAGAAAATAATAGTTTCATGCAGTTTTAATAAAAATTCAATAAATATGACGACTGTTTCCAATCATTTGATGGCCTGATGCAACGTTATGACGGTCATGTGCAATGATATGACGAGTGTTCGCAATCATTTGACGGTCAAGAGCAATGATATGACGCGTGAATCCAATCACTTGACGCTCATGTGCAATCATTTGACGCCCGAATGCAACATTATGACGGTCGAGTGAGGCATTATGACGGTCGAGTGAGACATCATTTTAGGCTGAATCCACATAATGTAGAATTTCAAAGCCATATTTTCCCAAAAACTAAAGGTGGGCAATGAATAGAAGAAGGTCTAGCAAGTATTTATAAATAGAAGAATAGGATGCAAGCATTTTCATTCAGCCAGTATTAATAAACTATTCCAATTAATGTAGACTACCTATGTTAACTGAATATTACCGCAACATGTTGTATCAAACTGACAAAGAAACAAATGCCACTTCGCCTTTTTGAAGGTAGAGTTGTGAAGGCGTCTGAGCAGTAACAGAGATGCCTGCTAATTTTATTTCTATTTCATAATAACTACCAAAGAAACTGACTCTTTGCACAACTCCTTTCACGGATAAATCCTTCTCACTTTTGGTAATGACAAAGTTTTCTGGTCTTATAAAAAGTCCTTCCCGTCCCTTTGTTTTATCTCTTGCACCCAATAAAGCCTTGGAAACGGAAGAGGGTAAGAGGTTGTATTTGCCAAATAATCCAGCTACATATTCATTGGCTGGTTGCTTATAAATTGCTTCGGGAGTTGCTTGTTGCACAATGGCACCATCCTTCATTACGATGATGGTGTCAGCCCAAGAGAGTGTATCCAATGGATCGTGTGAAACAAGGATAAAAGATAGTTTCATTCGTTCACTTATCTCGTTCAGTACACTTTTCAACAAGCTTTTGTGCAGCATATCCAAGTTGGAGAAGGGTTCGTCCAACAGTAAAAGCTGTGGTTGTGTGAGCAATAATTTGGTTAGTGCTACTCGTTGTCTTTCTCCCCCGGATAGTTGGTCGGTACGGCGTTTTAGTAAGTGTGTAATCTTGCAGGTTTCATACAACTCGTGAGCGGTTTCATCCTTCTCTGCAAGTGCATCAGGAAGCGGATTGGCATAAATAAGCACTTGTTCTACCGTAAGAAAATGCGGTAAAGCAAAATCCTGAGACAGATAAGCAATGCCTTTATGACCGGGTATCAGTTCCTCCAAAGGTCCTTTTACTCTTTTATCTTCAAACAAAACCTTTCCGCTATCGGGTTGCCCCAATCCGGCAATTATCTTTAGCAGCGTACTCTTTCCACTTCCTGTTTCGCCAGCAATGGCTATTTTTTCCAACTTCTTTTGATTGAAATTGATGTTGGTCAGTCCATTGCCACGTTCTTCTTTCTTCTCAATTCCTATTACTTCTACTAAAAACATAGCCACGAAAGTAAGACACGCATCGTTTTTTGAGGAAGAATATACTACTTGGAAATTATTGTATCCTACATAGGTATAGTTGCACATGACATTGCCTTTTCGTTAACTCACAGTGGTAATTAATAAAATAAAGTAGTTGTATGTTTGTTAAAGGATGTCTGGTGGCGAAAATGTTTGCACTGTTTTGATACATTTACAACCTAGCCACAAAATATAGTCTCCATTTGAGTTGATTTTTACTTTTAAAGTAATAAGTTTAGAGTGATAAGTAATAGGTAATCGAACCTTTGTTTTTAACTTAATACTTATAACCTACAACTTATTACTGTCTTTCTTATTAATTAAAAAAACAAAAAGATGCCTCTAGCAAAGATTATTTGGGTGGATGATGAAATGGAAAGCCTTCAGTCGCAAAAACTATTTCTGGAAAGTAAGGGTTATGATGTAACTACTTTTTCCAATGGATTTGATGCCTTAGAATACCTGAAAGACAATATTGTAGATGTTGTTTTGATTGACGAAACAATGCCAGGCATCACTGGACTGCAAACATTGGTAAAAATAAAAGAGATAAACCAGCACATTCCTGTGGTGCTGATTACCAAGAATGAAACGGAAAATCTGATGGATGATGCCATTGGTAGTCAGATTGCCGATTATCTGATTAAACCCGTGAATCCCAATCAGGTTTTACTAAGTCTGAAAAAGATAATTGACAATAAAAGGCTGGTATCCGAAAAGACTACAACCACCTATCAGCAACAGTTCCGCAATTTGTTTACTGCTCTGAACAGCAATCCTGACTTCAACGATTGGATGGACATCTATAAAAAACTAGTGTACTGGGAACTGGAGATGGAGAAGACTGATAGTCCCGAAATGCAAGAGATATTAGCTTCACAAAAGGAAGAAGCGAATACCGAGTTTTTTAAATTTGTTAGTAGGAACTATACCAGGTGGATTAATCCGAAGGGAGCACCTGCACCCATCATGAGTCATACTTTGTTGCAGAATAAAGTATTGCCACAACTAGAAAAAGGGACGCCTTTGTTTTTTATACTGATAGACAATCTTCGCCTCGATCAGTGGAAAACCATACAGCCCATATTTGCAGAAAGCTTTAGAATATTGGAAGAAGATACATTTTATTCTATCCTTCCTACTGCCACACAATACAGCAGGAATGCCATCTTCAGCGGATTGTTGCCGATAGATATAGAAAAACAATTTCCCGAACAATGGAGGAATGATGATGAGGAAGGAGGGAAAAATTTGTTTGAAGAAGGATTCTTCAGGGCTTCGCTGAAGAGACTAAAGATGGATAACCTGAAGGTGAGTTATACCAAGGTTGTCAATCACCACGATGGACAGGTTCTGGTGAATAACATCCATAATATGCTTAATAATGACCTGAATATTATTGTCTACAACTTTGTGGATATGCTGAGTCATGCACGTACAGAAATGGAGGTTTTGAAGGAGTTGGCAGGCGATGAAGCAAGCTACAGAAGCGTTACCAAAAGCTGGTTTGAACACAGTGCATTGCATCAGGCATTGA
>CANGFK010000364.1 GCA_947452925.1 Chitinophagaceae bacterium
CATTAATAAATACTTTCCTCACGCCAGGTTCATCGTTATACACTCCTTTTTCGTCTTCTTCTTGGCTATCAAATATTTGCTTACTATCAATAATAAAAAGTCTGATATCCTTGTTTATTTGTGGTGCAGCCAATCCAACTCCTTTGCTACTGTACATCGTTTCCCACATATCATCCAGTAGTTTACTTAGATTGGGGTAATCGGGGGTGATATCTGCTGCTATTTTCCTCAAAACGGAATTACCGTAAGCTACAATAGGTAGAGTCATATTTTATAAAGAAAGTTTATTAGTAAAGGTGGCAAATATAAGTGTTGGCAAGGTTCATTGTCACTAATCCAGATACACAGACGTATGATAGATATCAACTCCCTTTGGTCAAATAAAAAAGACAAAACAAATAAGTTCTACAATCGTACACTCATTTATTTTGCCTTTTTGAGAAATACCAAAGCATTAAAACTAATAAACTACTTAAAAATTCACAAGGTTTAATGCATTTTTATGAGCATAGTCTCTAGCTTCTTCTTCAGTATCAAAAAAAACATAAAGCATCTCAAAATCTTCAATGCTAATTAGTTGATATATTTTTAAAGCGCCTTTTCCGGTTGGACGTATAAAATACCCCTTCGCTTTTTCCTTGTCATGCTTCATTTTCTCTTCGTTTAATCCCATCTCAATATTGTTTTGTCGTGTAAAGATGCAAAAAAATACAACACAATTAATATTTCCGAATATTCATCTTCAAAAATATTTACAATTAATATCCATTAGTCTGCATCAATCAGCCCCAAAACCAACTATCCCAAAATCTCATGCCCCATTTTGTCTCGCTTAGTTTGGAGGTATTTTTCGTTATACTTATTAGGCTTTATCTCTAATGGAACAATTTCTACTATCTCCAGACCATACCCTTTCAAGGCCACACGTTTCTTTGGATTATTACTCATCAACTTCAGTTTGCAAGCCCCCAACAGCTTCAACATCTGTGCTCCAACACCATAATCTCTTTCATCCATTGCAAACCCCAGGTGCAAGTTTGCTTCTACTGTGTCCATTCCTTCTTCCTGTAATTTGTAGGCACGTAGCTTATTCAGCAATCCAATGCCTCTCCCTTCCTGGTTCATATACAAAATAATACCTTTTCCTTCGGCTTCAATCATCTGCATCGCTTTGTGTAACTGTTCGCCACAATCGCATCTGAAACTTGCCAATATATCTCCTGTAAAGCAACTGCTGTGTACACGGGTAAGAACTGGTTCATTCTTTTCCCAAGTTCCCTTTATCATGGCAAGATGTTCAGCATTACTACTTTTGTCTTTGAAAGCAACTAGTTTAAAATGACCATATTTGGTAGGCATATCCACTCGCACTTGCTCCTCCACCAAACTATCTATTGCCAGACGATATTCAATCAGGTCTTTAATAGAGATAATTTTCAAATCAAATTTCTCCGCAATTTTCTTTAGTTCAGACAAACGAGCCATTGTACCGTCCTCATTCATCACCTCTACCAAAACACCAGCTGACTCAAAGCCTGCCAATCTGGATAAATCCACTGTTGCCTCGGTATGTCCTGCCCTTCTGAGTACTCCACCCGACTTAGCAATTAGTGGAAATATGTGTCCTGGCCTTCCCAAATCAGTGGGTTTAGTGCTTGGATTAATCAAGGCTTGTATGGTTTTAGACCTATCCGACGCTGATATACCTGTGGAAGTATCTACTGATATCAAATCGACAGAGACTGTAAAAGCTGTTTCATGTAGTGATGTATTAGAGCTAACCATTGGCTTCAAATCTAGTTCGGCACAACGTTCTTCAGTAAGAGCCGCACAAATAAGCCCTCTCCCCTCTTTGCTCATAAAATTGATGGCCTCTGGTGTAGCAAATCTGGCGGCAATTATAAAATCACCTTCATTCTCACGATCCTCATCATCCACCACTATCACCATTTCTCCGCGTTTTATCGCCTCAATCCCTTCTTCTATCTTATCTAGCATTCAATTAATTTTTGTAAAAATAAGAGAGTATAATTTATAAATTTAAAAATTCACACTTCTATTACACTATTACCTAGTTATGAGTTCATTCGCTTACCAAAGAAAAACAGGTATCCACAAACTGTGTATAACCCTTAAACCTACTTGTAACCCATTTCGATAAATTTGAAAAATAATACGTTTTTTATTTATTCATTATTAAATCACATTACTTTGACTGAGACAATCATTAACTTAGATTCAGTAAACCCCATTGAATTCTTTGGCGTAAATAATGGAAAACTGGACGTACTAAAAAAGAGATTTCCACTTCTAAAAATTCTCTCGCGAGGCACACAGCTAAAAATTAGCGGCTCTCCTGAACAGATTGACCTGGCAAAAGAAAAAATTGAATTAATCGTTCAATACCTGGAGCGCAACGGACACTTGAGTGAAAACTATTTCGAGCAGATTCTAGGTGGAGATGATGCAGAAACAGTCGATCATTTTGTAGAAAAGAATCCAAATGACATTCTTGTATTCGGCCCTAACGGCAAAACAGTGCGGGCAAGGACTGCCAACCAAAAGAAAATGGTACAGGCAGCAGACAAAAACGATATTGTCTTTGCCATTGGTCCTGCAGGTACTGGTAAAACTTATACTGCTGTTGCGTTGGCAGTAAGGGCACTGAAAAACAAAGTAGTAAAGAAAATCATCCTCACCAGACCTGCTGTGGAAGCTGGTGAAAGTCTTGGATTCTTACCTGGTGATTTGAAAGAGAAGATTGACCCTTACTTACGTCCTTTGTATGATGCGCTAGACGATATGATACCTGCCGACAAATTGGGGTATTATATGAGCACAAGAACAATCGAAATTGCACCTTTAGCTTACATGAGAGGACGTACGCTTGACAACGCCTTCATTATTTTGGATGAATCTCAGAACACAAATGACCTTCAGTTAAAGATGTTTTTGACACGTATCGGGGCTAATGCAAAAGCGATTATAACGGGTGACCCTACGCAAATAGATTTACCAAGGAATCAGCGTAGTGGCTTGGAAAAGGCTACACGTATTTTGCAGAACATCAACGGAATTGCTCATGTAATGCTGGATGAAGAAGATGTTGTGAGACACAAATTGGTTAAGGCAATCATCAAAGCGTATGACAAAGACCACAAAGAAGAGGAAGATCACTATCAGAAGAATCACAAATAGTAGGCAATTGCATCATAAATTGATGGCAAATACATAATGTTTTTTAAATAACATAGATGCTAATACTTTTTAGCATCTATGTTTCGTTTATACCCTGAATAAATTAGTTACAAATGAATAAACATATCGGGTGGTTATCAATACTGTTTACTGCTGGAATAAGCATGGCAAATGCGCAACTTACGCCTCCTATTCAGCTTACGCCAAGTTTCAAATACAAAGTACACACAGCCCCCAAACCAACACCGATAAAGACTGCGGTTCCGAAAGTGCCTATTGCTAAAACAAAGACAATTGCGGGTCAGTCTCCTGCCATCTTTCCAAATACAAATCCTATCAGACAGCAGGTGGTTTATCAATATATAGATACTACTTTTCCAAATAGTGACAACCAGTTCCCTCTTAATGGCAATGCGGGTATCGGTACAAAAATCCCTCAAGCTCCATTGGAAATCAAAAAAGGGGTTGGCAATATTGCAGGGAAAAACATACTACTGCAACTGAGTAATGTGTGGGCAGATGCTGGAC
>CANGFK010000365.1 GCA_947452925.1 Chitinophagaceae bacterium
GGGTGTGAGCATGAAAGTGCTTACGGGTGACAATGAAATAGTCACTAAAAAGATCTGTCGTGAGGTAGGTATCCCCGTAAATAACATTCTGATGGGAACTCAGATAGAAATGATGACAGATGAAGACCTAAAGCTTCAACTTCCTGATGTTTCTATATTGGCAAAGCTCAGTCCGATACAAAAATCGAGGATTGTAAAGCTTTTACAGGAGATGGGGCACACCGTTGGCTTCATGGGTGACGGCATTAATGACGCAGCAGCTTTAAGAGATGCCGATGTGGGCATAAGCGTGGATACCGCTGTGGATATTGCCAAAGAAAGTGCAGATATTATCTTGTTAGAGAAGGATTTAATGGTACTTCGGAAGGGAGTTATCTATGGGCGCCGCACATTTGGCAACATCATCAAGTACATTAAGATGACGGCTAGCAGCAATTTTGGTAATATGTTCAGTATGTTAGGTGCAAGTGCGTTCTTACCATTCTTGCCGATGCTTCCTGTGCAGATATTGGTACAAAATCTGTTGTATGACATCTCACAAACATCCATACCGTGGGATAGGATGGACGCAGACTTTTTAGAAAAGCCCAAAAAGTGGGATGCAGGCGGCATTACAAGGTTTATGGTATACATAGGCCCCATTAGTTCCATATTCGATTATGTAACATTCGCAGTAATGTTCTATGTTTTCAAAGCAAACAACGAAGCACATCAAAGTCTGTTTCAAAGCGGTTGGTTTATTGAAGGATTGTTGTCGCAAACGCTTATTGTACACATGATTCGTACTAGAAAGATACCATTCATACAAAGTTGGGCAACAACTCCGGTGGTTGCTCTCACTTCTTTCATCATGTTCTTGGGCATCCTCATTCCATTTACCCCGTTTGGTGCAACACTAAAGTTAGTATCGTTACCATTCAGTTATTTTCCTTGGTTAATTGGTATTTTAACGGCCTATTGTCTCCTCACACAGTTAGTAAAAAACTGGTTTATAAGCAAATTCCAAGAATGGCTGTAAGGAATAGTTACAAATTTAATTATTGAAAACTTAAAAGTGGGCGGAATATTCCGCCCACTTTTAGTTAATAAATACCTATTAAAAATAAAATAGAGAAAGGCGAGTAAAATTTATTTTTTAGATTAGTCTAAATATATAGTTTTGCTAAACTAAATATCGATTTATATTAATTCTACTTATCAATAAAAAATGTTTCTTGCATGAATCGTTATCATTTTCTAGCATTTGTCTTATCGTTGTATACCCAAGTAATTTGCGCTCAAAAAAACACCGATTCATCCAAAAGCAATAGTTCCAATCACTTTCAGCTAACGGTTATTTCGCAAAGTCATTCTGGTTTTGATGCTCCTTATCAGGGAAGAAACAGTTTGGCAGATTCCACCGAAACAGGGGCCACTAGTATTACCGCTACCCTTTTCTTTGGTAAGAAATTATGGAAAAATGCCTCTTTTTATTTCAATCCAGAGCTTGCAGGAGGTTCCGGACTGAGCTATTCGGTAGGTGTTGCAGGCGCATTGAATGGAGAAACGTATAGAGTGGGCAATCCCGAGCCAAGAGTATCTGTTGCACGCGCCTATTTTCAACAAAACATCCCTTTGGGCAATACTAGTTATGAAGATGTGGAAGATGATGCAAACCAAGTAAAAGTTTCTCGCCCCACCAACAGAATTACTATCTCTTTGGGTAAGTTTGCCATCAGCGATTTCTATGATAAAAACGATTATAGTCACGATCCACGCAGTCAGTTTTTAAATTGGTCATTAATGTCCAACGGAGCGTGGGATTATCCTGCCAATACCAAAGGATATACGTTTGGAATGGTGATAGAACTCATTAAACCTACCTGGGCTTTGCGATTTTCTTCCGTTGCAGTACCAAAAATGGCCAATCAGTCGGGTATGGAATACAGCCTTGCACATGTTCATTCCGAGAGTCTTGAAATAGAGAAAAGTTGGGCAATAAATAAGCATCGGGGTACTGCCCGTTTCCTCATAACCAACACTTGTTCGCGCGCACCTTCCTATTTGGATGGCATAAAAGCAGTTGCCACCAACGATACCCATTTATTGAATGTATTTACGGGAACAGAAGAGAAGAATAGTTTTGGAGGAAACAAGTTTGGACTAGGTTTTAGTGCCAATCAAGCACTTTCCAACGAGATAGGCCTCTTTGCCCGTGCAGGATGGAATGATGGCAAACACGCATCTTGGGCTTTTACCGAAATAGACCAAACAGTTAGTGCAGGTTTATCCGTAAAAGGAACTAAATGGCACAGGGCAGAGGATGTTTGTGGCTTTGCGGGCGTGATAAATGGTATTTCCAAAGACCATCGCGCCTTTTTAGCAGCAGGTGGCAATGGTTTTATCATTGGTGATGGGGCTTTAAACTATGGAACGGAGAAAATTGTGGAGACTTTTTACAATATCAAACTTACCCATGCCTTCAACCTCACTTTCGACTATCAATTTGTTTCCAATCCTGCCTACAACAAAGACAGAAAGGAACCGGTTCATGCTTTTGGCATAAGAGGACACGTGGCTTTGTAGTGTATTTACTCATGCTGAATCTAAATTTGAGCAAATAAAAAAGCCCTTCGAAAAGAAATAATTTGGAGAAACCTTAAATTCTTTCAAAAGCTTGAGGTAACACTAGTTGGTATCTCTTCGTCTTATTCTTATCTGTATTGCATTTTCTAATGGCTTATCGCTCACAAATATCAGGTATCCGCCACCGCCAGCACCGCTTAGTTTCCAACCAGCTACTTTACTTCTGTAAGCATCAATCTGAGCTATAATATCTTCATTTACCATGTGTGGAAACATCGCAATCTGTGCTTCGAAGGAAGCTGTAAATGCTTTTCCAAATGCCTCAACATCCTTTGCCAGCACAGCTTTCCAACAATCTTCTGCAGCAACTGCCAAAGCTTTTGCGCCAGCTTCGTTGATATTTGTATTGTCTAGCACAGAGTAAGATGAATGTCTTGGTCCTAATGTTACCAAGAACAAATGATGTTCAATCCAACTTATTATTTCCTCGTCATATACTGATTCAATTTTCTCTGGCCAATAGTCGCCATTATAATTGAGTTTATTGAGACAAGGAAGAACAATGCCCAACGAGTCTTGTGACCCAGCAATAACTTTTGTTCCAGGAGGATTTTCATAAGTAAATAAAACCTTTGCTAATTTCTCTCTATCTCCTGATGGAATCTCCGTACGCCACAACTCAATTGCTTTGTTACGTGTGCTGCTGGACATTCCACTTCTATTATTGAACTCAATTGTTGGTTCTATTGAAACAGTAAGTACAGGACCTGAATAAAACTTAGAAACAAAAGGTTGGTCTAACCAGCCACCTGCAAGATCAATCCTAAAAGGAATCAAGCACTCTGTTCTCAAACTTGTAGTAGAGCGTACGGGTAAGTCACCATGTGGCACCCTATGAAACACCTTGTATTCAATTCCTTTATCTGCACAAATTTTGGCTTTCTCAGGTGTAGACCCATCCTCATTTACCAAAAAAACATCTGGCTTTATCTCGTTCAACTCATCCAAAAAGTCGATTATACCAAAGCCTTTATTGATTCTACAATGCGATACTGCTTGCAAGTTTTCCAACATATACTTTCGTTCATACTGATGATTCACAGGGTATCGCCCTTTCAGTTGAAATACGTTCTCGTCATTTCCAATACAAGCAAAC
>CANGFK010000366.1 GCA_947452925.1 Chitinophagaceae bacterium
GCGTCCGTTTTATTAATGATACTATCTACTTTACTCTTACTTCTTTGCTCAATCAGATCTACATATCTTTCCAGTACCATGTACTTCAAGCGCTTACGCCATTTTTCTTTTCTCTCGCTCTCGTTTGCAGGATAAGTTTGTTTGGCAGCATCTGTCAATAATGTTTCGTCTGTATCAAACGTAAAAGGTTTAGAAAGTATTTCTCTGTAAAGGCTGATAACTTCTGGTACACGCTTGTCAAAAATGCTGTCAACGGCAGGCGTGAATTCAATTTCAGATTTGCCTTTTATCTCGTCATCAATCGTAGTCTCAAACTTTTTGAATGAGTTGATATCCGATTGAAGAAATAAGGATTTATCTCCGTCTAGTTCTTCCAGATACTTTTTAAAAACCTGCTTTGAGAAGTTGTCATCAAAAGGCTTCGGGCTGTAATGTTCTTCAGCCAATAGTTGACCAATTGCTGTCAATAACTTTTCTTTTTGTGTTTGTGGTGTTGGCGTGTTAATTTTTTTGAAGGCAAAGAATACGCTTGCGAATGCTATTACGGCAAATAGAACCCAACCTCTGTTACGAATCATAAATCTAATAATTTTTTGCATAGAGAAAGAATTCTCAAAAATAGGGTAATTCAGTAGCGCTTATCCAAAATTTAGTTAGCGATTAACAAAGGTTTTTGATAAGAGGCAAAAAAGAGCGTTGGGTGGGAAAGGTTAATTGGATTGGTAAACAGATAATATGATGCCTATTCTGAAATTGAACTTATTCTTTCTGTCGCACTATTTCTAATACTACTTTTGTTATCTAAACCTGTTATTTGTCCTAATCAGCATACTCAGATTTTTGTCCAAAAAGGAGCAAACAGCCTAAATAATTACCATCCTCCGGTTACGTCTCTTGGTGCAACATTGAGCCTTGCTGTCTTTGTGGCGAAATCAAAGCATCCATTCTAAATCAATACTCTTTTTAAAATGGTAGTACTTCAATAATTTTTGCTTTAACAAAGTCTAAGATTACCACTTCATGCTGGCAATACCTCATTCAGTTCACAACACAAATCATCCTAAAGAATGATTAAGAGGGGCACGCTCCCAACTCATAACTCATAACTCCCAACTCATAACTCCCAACTCATAACTCATAACTCATAACTCCTGTCTACTATCTACTACCACTCTCCGCCAAATAATAAATAGTGCATTGTAGATTATAAGTGGGTTCTTTACAACAAAAAATGAAGAACGCAAATACCCCCGTTTATATTATTCCACAAGATGCCCCACAAATAAATCAATACAAAGAGCTATTCGAATACCTCCAGCTACCCGAAAACCATACTTTAATCTTAACTGTTCAGCAAGACATGGTGTCTGAAGGAGAAGTGATGATGCTACAAGACATCATTGTGACCATGCAGCACTATCCACAGGTGATAGAAAAAATGATATTGGGGATAGAGTTAAAGTTTACAGAAATAGAGGATAGCGAAATATATTTCCCCGATACTTATTGGAAACGCCAGGTGGAGTATTATAGATGGTTCAATAAGATGTTCGATATGCCGCTCGTGCTATTTTACTTGCACGATGAAGATGCTCGGTTTTATTGTTTAGCAGGAGATATGCTGGCAGAACAAAGTGTAACCACAACCGGAGCGCAGGATAGCGGCGGCAGATCCGAAATAAACTTTACAAGAGAACAAGCCCTCATTTTGGTAGAGCGGCTGCACAATGCTTGCTGGCTCATGATGGTTTTTTGCCATGCAAGTGGGTTCAATCCCAAAAGCTATATAGAAGCGATGATAGCAACATTCTCCTTCGATTTCAATATTACCTACGAAACAGTATATGAAGCCTATAAAAAAGACATTGAAGAAGGACTACAGTTAAGAATGAAACCTATTGAGCGCAATGGATAATACGTCCCTTCATCAATAATAAATACGGTATAGACGGATTACAATCCGACTTGGGCGAAACACCTCCTTATACCCATTATAAACTAGTTTAAATACAACAAAATGGCAGACGATTTAACGATGATAGTTACCTTGGATACAGATTCTTACATTGCAATGTCTATCGTTCTCAAGATGGCGCGTTCCTGTGTAGCGTCCAATAGCACATTTGGCAATGTATTACGCTACGAAAATGCGGTAGATATAAATGTATTGATGGCAATAGAAACCATTTTGGAGCTAGATGGAGCAACCGTACCATTAGATTTAGACTATCTAGGTATATCCAATGTGATAGTAGCAAGTGATATTGTTTGCAAGATGTTCTGTTGCGATGCAGTCGACTATGTACTCAAAGATTTAGACATTGAAACGCTCGATAATACAACCCGAAACAATATCATAAGTTATACCACCACACTCATAAAGAAACTAGCCAGTCTCGAACCCTTCAAAGACGAAATTGCAGCATTACTTGTAGAAATTGATAAGAAGATTTATCCTTGTTAATCAATCTGCCCAACTGTAGAGACGGATTATAACCCGTCTCAGGCGGCACGCCTCTCTTCTACCGTACCTATCCTCACGTGTGCATTTGCCACCATCAAATAACTGTTATAAAAAAGGATACTAAAATTCGGGTAGCTATCTTAGCGATTCCACACGCGAAACGCGTGCGGTAGCCCTTGTAGATTGTAGCGATTGACGAGGACTAGCTTGGCGTTAACCCGTTATATTGTAGTGATTGACGTGGACTAGCTAGGGGAATAGAACATTTAAATAGGGTTATCAAGAAATCATTAAATACATAATAATTCTTGGGCTTCTTGCCTCGTTTTTTGGTATTCCTCCAGCTTGTGTTTTATAAATTTTTTCATTATATAAATATTACCATCTAGCCAATCAACCTGAATACGAACATTGGTTCCATATTTTTTAAGGTGTTTTTCAAACTTTTTTCTTTGATTAATACCTTTGAAATTATTTAATACCTCCTTTTCATCATTTAATGAAATTACAAGATAATGTTTGTGTGCAGTATAAGTCGAAACTTCTTTAATGTTTTTCCAAGGTATAAAGCCAACAGAATTTATACTTACACCATCGGTAATACCATTACCATCAACTATAAATATTGGTTTTTTATTCTTGTATTTTTTAAGCCAAATCCTGAACATTTCAAATAGGTAATAATAAATTATAAGCCCCGCAATTCCCAAAGGAACCAAAGCTGGCAACTTCGCTTTAATCTGATATGCAGGGAGTTGAAAAAAGTCAAACAATACAAGGGAAGTGCCAAAAGGTATAAATACTAGCAAACAGGAGAATCGAATCAATTGACGCTGTATTTTGGACTTACTAAAAGTTATACTTAACGAATTCTTCATTTATTATCACATTTTAACCTCCTTATAGTGTAAAGGCAAGGAAACCGATTGTGAAGTAAATGAAGTTTTTGAATCATAATTTCATGTTTACTAATATTTAATAAGAATTGAATGTTCTCTTATAATGGTGCATGTTTTCAAGATGATAATTTCTATGGTCTAGCTTAGCTAGTCCACTTATCTCGCTAAAATCTACAAGGGCTAGTGCACGCGTGCCGCCACTAGTGTTCGAAACCTTTAAAGGATACAAAATAATCACATCCGTGCTTTCGTTATTTTTTAATGACAGCTACAGAAATACTTAAATTGATACCTGAAAAGGCGTTCGATATACTTTGTGCCGAAACAAAAGTTGACCATCAGGTAAAGAAA
>CANGFK010000367.1 GCA_947452925.1 Chitinophagaceae bacterium
AAATAATCAATTGGCTTCCGATGTAATGTGCTTTATGAGGTCATTTTTGTCAATAATAAAGTGCCTTTATTTTCAGGCAGAGCACTAGCTGCACTAGCACTAGTGCAGCTAGTGAACTAGTGTTGATGCGGCTGATTGTGGGGTAATATCTGCATGGTATTTTTGTAATAAACAAATCAAAAGCTATGGCAGAAAATATTCGTGACATTAGATTAATAGACATTACAGTTGGGGAACTGATAGAATTCCTAGATCAGAGATATCCCAATAAGAACCAACGCAACCAAACAACAGATACGTTTATGAAAATTGATGATTGCGCTACAATAACTGGTTATTCGGAAGAATATATCCGACAGCTAGTCTTTAAAAGAAAGATACCTTTTACAAAACTGAACAACGGCACATTACGGTTTATCAAAAAGGATATCATTGATTGGATGGGCAATAATAAAAGTACTCCTACTGAAGTGGCAGCACAACGTTATATAGAAACCACCACAATAAGTAACCGAACATTTAACAGACTAAACAAATGATAACAATATGGAAAACAGAATTTGTGCTTTTTGTGGAGATGACATTCCATATAGCAGAAATAAAAACAGCAGGTATTGCTGTGATGAATGCTATTATGAAAACAAGAAGAATCGAGCCGTTGAAACAAACAAATTGAATAATCAGGAAAGGATACTGTTGTACAATGAAAGGATAGTTGAATCTATTTATGAGCAGTACTCAGATAAAACGTATATATTATATATATCAGGTATAGAATTTATCAATAGAAATTTCAACTGGAATATTTATACATCTGAATTAATAATTGAAGGAATCAAAGCAAAGAAATTGTTGCATTATGCCTACACTCTATTTACAAACCAAACAGTAAGAATATGGAAATTATAAAGGAACTTCTATCCGATAATATCGACTATTTAAATGCACTCAGAAATGCGGAGGTATTACCTGCAGCTAGTTCAACACCATTGAGGCTTTCGACCTTAATGAGATATATGTTTATTGCGGGTGGATTATCTCTGTTGATATATGTCATTTTTAAAGAAAGTAGCAATAAACTAACGTAAAATGATTAAAATGGGAAATAGTAGATTAACCAAAAATGGATCATTACACTAGCTACAAAAAAGCTGATTATACACAATAAACTAATTGATAAGCCATGTGCAACTTGCTCCGTTTCATTATATTAAACCAAGTTTGATATAATCCACTTCGCCTTCCAATCAACTCCCCCTAGTTAAAAAAAATCTTTAATGTCCCCCCCTCTTCTTTTGACTATTTAATGGCATCAAAGCAGGGTCATCAAAAGGGGCACTACCATAATCGGAACGGTGTTCTTGGCTAATAGAGGGCACTTTCAATTGTTTCTCTAACCTAGATAGTTCAGCTTTTAGCTTATTAATTGTTTTGGCGTAAGTGGGTACATTGATATAATTGATGGTCTCCTTTGGATTCTGTTTCAAATCGTATAATTCCCATTCATCCAGATCGGGTTTATAAAAATGCACCAGTTTATACCTATCCGTAACTACCCCATAATGTGGACGAACCCGATGCCATCGTGGATATTCATAATAGTGATAATAAAAACTAGTACGCCAATCTTTTGGACTTTCACCTTTTAACATCGGAACCAAACTACTTCCTTGCATATCCGTTGCTTTTGGAAGCCCTGCCACATCAACAAATGTCTCTGCCACATCCAACAAAGAAACTATCTTGTCGTTCTTACTTCCCGGCTTAACCACACCTGGCCAACGACATAAAAAGGGAGTACGCAATGACTCTTCCAAAATCCAACGTTTATCAAACCAACCGTGTTCGCCCAAGAAAAACCCTTGATCGCTGGAGTAAACAACAAGGGTGTTCTTATCCAATCCTTGCGCTTTTAAATAGTCTAAAATCTTCCCAACACTTTCATCTACTGAAACCAAAGAAGCCAGATAGTCGTGCATATAACGTTGATAGCGCCAACGAATACTATCCTTACTAGTAAGCTTAGCCGCCCTGAATACTGCGTTCCTTGGTTCATAATATTGGTTCCATTCCTTTAACTGTTCCTCATTCAAATCTACAGGTGGATTGAGTTTCATGTGGTCATCATTAAAGGTTTTGGCTATCGACATATATTGATCTTTCCAAGCCAAACCACGATTATTACCATAGTCATCAAACAAGGTAGGCGGTTCAGGATATTGACGGTCGTTATCAAAGTTCAAGTTCTTTAAGTTAGGCTCCCACGGCATGTGCGGTGCTTTCTGGTGACACATCAGCAAAAAGGGCTTGGCGGTATCCCTATTCTTCAACCAATCTATTGATAAATCAGTCAACACATCCGTAACATATCCCTCATACTTTACCTTTTTGCCATCCTTAATCATTGGTGGATTATAGTATTGCCCTTGATTCACTAATATTTCCCAATGATCGAATCCTGTTGGGTCGCTTATCAAATGCCATTTACCAATTAAAGCAGTTTGGTATCCTGCTTTCTGTAATAATTTAGGAAAGGTCTGTTGCGAACCATCGAAGGGGGTGGTTTCATTATTATAGAACCCATTCAAATGAGAATATTTACCCGTTAAAACTGTAGCCCTACTTGGCCCACAGATGGCATTTGTAACCAAACAACGATTAAATGTCATCCCTTCATTTGCCAATCGGTCAATATTGGGGGTTTGCAGCAAGTTTCTACTATCCCCGTAAGCACTGATTGCTGCATTTGCATGGTCATCACTGAAAATGAAGATGATGTTGGGACGATTGCTTTGCTGCCCAAAAGACTTATTGGTAGCCAAAAATGTAAACACAATAAGTGCTAATGACACGAAGAACGTAAGTTTAATCATAATAATCTGTATTTATTGATAATAAACTTTAATTATCTCTAAAATTTAAAATCATGTACAATAACTAATTCATTCAGGGAATCACCTTTTCCAACTGGGTGGTCACCTTTTCCAACTGGGTGGTCACCTTTTCCAATTGGGTGGTTACCTTTTTCAATTGGGTGGTTACCTTTTTCAATTAGGTGGTCACCTTTTCCAACTGGGTGGTCACCTTATCCAACTGGGTGGTCACCTTTTTCAACTAAATACCAACTTTTATTTCTTCAGGCTTTCCAAATGGTACGCCTACACAACTAGCTAGTGGTAAAACTCCAAACATCCCCTTTCACCACAGACATATCTTTCATCACTGCATCTACACGCCAATAGTATTGTTTGCCAGCAACCAGTTTAGGCAATTTGAGTACATTATTTTCATCCAAGAAGCCTCCCATTAATTTCAAATTATCTTTATCGGTACCAAAATAAACGTTGTGTCCAAGTGCATTATAGGCAGGTCTCCACATCAATACATCCCTATCCGCAGCAACCGTTGCGCCATCGGCAACAATCGGATAAGTCGCTTTCGCTTCTCTTCTACCCGGAATCCAATAAACACTATCTCCTCTTTCATACGCACCGATATCTGGTGCAGTACCAAAGACAGAAGTAGTATATCCATCCAAAACCTTCCCCTTATCCAGCACATTGGCAGCAGTAGTCTTTGGTCTGAAATCTAGCTGATTAAGATTTTCTAAAACAGATTCTACTACTTCTCCAGTACAATTATTACTATACTCGGCAAGCTTTCCTATAGGCTTTGCAAACCAATGTCCATAAATGGTTTGCGATA
>CANGFK010000368.1 GCA_947452925.1 Chitinophagaceae bacterium
AAACTTGTTAGCGATAAAATAGACTCCTATTACTTTCCTTTCCATTTGCGCAGTTGCTGCAACAAAGCCCGCAAATCCTTTGGAGGTTCAGCTTCAATGGAAAATTCTTCTCCATTCAAATTAAATTGCAATCGAAAAGAGTGTAGCCCAAGTCGAGCTAGTATAGGTTTTTCCTCCTCATCCTTTTTTGCAAGGTTGTATTTCTTTTTTATAGAAGAAATCAGTACTGGCTTTCCATCACCATACAAACTATCACAAGCAATACTGTGTCCCAAATATTTTGTGTGCACCCGAATCTGGTGCGTTCTACCTGTATGAATTTGAAATTGCACCCAAGAATAGATTCCAAAATCTTCCAACACTTCATAGTCGGTTTGCGAAGGCTTTCCTTTGGCATGTATAACCATTGTGCCATTCTTTGCAGGATGTTCCATGATTGCGGCATCAATGCTCCCTTGTGAATTGAACAGTTTACCATTTACCAAACCCAAGTAAAATTTCTTTACATCACGCCCTTCAAATAACTGTGATAGTTGTTTATGGGTAACTTCATCCTTTGCAAAAACAATAATCCCACTAGTATCTTTATCTAAACGATGGACAGTATAAATACTACCGTAGCGTTCTATCAAAATATCTTTTAAAGAGACTTCACTCTGCATCCTATCGGGTATTGAAAGCATTCCCGAAGGCTTGTTGATGGCAATAAACCATTCATTCTCTACTAAAACATCCAATTTCATAAGATTGATTATGCGTCTAGGTCGGGTATTTCTATGGCAGTTGTTTTCTTGAGAAAGCTTTGGTTCATGTGTTTCAACAAGCGAATTTCATTAGCCTGTAAAAAGCGCCAGGTACCCCGTTCCACATTCTTTTTTGTAAGATTTGCAAACATTACCCTGTCCAATGTTTTTACTTCATAGCCTAGATGTTCGAATATTCTGCGTACAATTCTGTTTCGACCGCTATGAATCTCAATACCAAGTTGTGTTTTATCTTTAGAATCGGCATAAGCCAACATATCTACCTGCACACTACCATCTTCAAGGGTAAGTCCGGAAAGAATACTTTCAAAATCTTTCTTAACTAGTGGCTTATCTAATTTTACAGAGTATACCTTCTTAATCTGATAACCGGGATGCGTCAATTTCTGTGCTAGCTCGCCATCATTAGTCAGTAACAAAACGCCAGTGGTATTTCTGTCCAATCTTCCCACGGGATAAATCCTTTCCTTTGTGGCATCTTTTAATAAATCCATCACCGTTTTTCTTCCTTCAGGATCGTTAGATGTGGTGATGTAATCTTTTGGCTTATTCAATAATATGTAGACTAGGTTTTTTTTCAAGAACAGCTTTTGCCCCTTCAACTGCACTTCATCACTCTTTACAACCTTGTATCCTGGCTCATAAACAATATCTCCGTTTACGGTTACAAACCCATCTTTTACCATTTGTGCAGCTTCTCTTCGCCCACAAACACCTGCATGTGCCACAAATTTGTTCAAAGGCATCTCTTCGTCATCTTCTTCGCCTTCTTTCTTTTTACGAGGACTCAGTTCTGTTGCATTCAAAACCTGATCGCCCTTAAAATATTTGTCGCTATTGCTGGTTATATACTTTTTAGAGAACTTTTTGGGAGCATCTTCCTTTTTATTATCGTTTTCTTTACGAGATATAGCCGGTGTTGCAGAGGTAGTTTTGCCTTCTTCCAAAGGCTTCCTATTAATAGGACGTTTACCAAAACGAGGCTTGTTTTCAGATGGTGGCAAATCAGTTTTTCGTGCTGGCCTGACTGGTTTCTCTGCTTTTAAAGGAGGGGCAGGAGTAATTCCATGTTGTTTTTCCCACTTTTCGCGTCGTATCTTTTCACCCTGAGCTTGTGCCGCCTTCTTGGCATTTCGCTTCTCTACCTTGAGCATTTCCTTCTTCTTTGCCCCACTAACCTCTTTATTTACAAACTTGTCAAATGCGTGTTTTGCCATATTATTTTGTTTTGCTGTTTTGCAACAGGTAGTACAAATATAATAGAATAGTTATGAGTAATAAGTGAAAGCCGTTAAATTGAGGTTTTGCCTCCTCTAAATTCCCTATATCCTGCTAACTTATTGATAGCATCTCGGTGTACAGCTTTTTGTAGAAGACAGTAAAAAACTGCTAGTATCTTTATAAAATCAAGCAATTAAGTACCATCAACATCCCTTCTGAACGAACTCTGGAAGTTTAGGGTGTTTTTTAACTACTTATTTTCCTGACAACAATTGCTCTGATAAGTTCAACAACTTAGTCTCTTCAAAATGATTAGACATTAACTGCAATCCGAAAGGCATACCATTACTATGCTTAAACAAAGGAATAGAGATTGAAGGAACTCCCACTAAATTAGAAAATACCGTGAATATATCTGCCAGATACATCTCAATAGGGTCATTGCTTTTTTCGCCAATTTTGAATGCAGTAGTCGGAACGGTTGGGCAAAGGATGGCATCATAGCCATTAAACACTTCACTCGTTTTGTCGCAAAGCAACCTTCTTACTTGTTGTGCTTTGGTGAAGTAGGCATCAAAATAACCAGAACTTAATACAAAAGTTCCCAATAAAATACGTCTCTGAACTTCCTTTCCAAAACCTTCACTTCTTGTCTTTTTATACATAGCCGTGAGATCCTCTGATGGTTTCAAATCAGCACGATAGCCAAACTTAACGCCATCAAAACGAGAAAGATTGCTACTAGCTTCGGCAGTTGTCAATATATAATATGTAGGCACTACATAAGACAACAAATTGAAATCAACAGGTTCAACTGTATGTCCTTCTTGTTGTAGTTTGGCAATATATGTTTTGATTGTATTCGCAATTTCTTTATCCAATCCCTCATGCTCCAAAACTTCTTTGAAATAAGCGAAGCGATATTTCTTTGCTGAGTTACCTATTTCTCTTGAATAAGATGGAACAGGCTTTTCAGATACGGTACTATCAAAATCATCAGCACCTGCAATAACTTCTAAGACTAATGCAGTATCCTGAATGTCTGTAGAGAAAATACCTATCTGATCGAAAGAAGAGGCGTAAGCAATTAATCCATAACGAGAGATACGCCCATAAGTAGGTTTTATACCAATGATTCCACAGAAATCTGCCGGCTGGCGAACAGAACCACCTGTATCACTTCCCAAGCTAAACATACACAATCCCGCTTGAACAGCTACTGCAGAACCTCCAGAAGAACCACCAGGAACACGACTTTCATCCAATGCATTTTTAACTGCCCCATAAGCAGAGTTTTCATTGCTACTTCCCATTGCAAACTCATCACAGTTGTTTCTACCGATAACGATAGCCCCTTCTTGCAATAATTTTTCAACGGCAGTTGCATTATAGATAGAAGTAAATCCTTCCAATATTTTAGAAGAAGCACCAACCTTGTGTCCTTTATAACAAATAACATCCTTTATAGCACATACTACCCCATGTAGTTTACCTAGTGGTTTTCCTGCAAGTCTGTCCGCATCAAGTTGTGCAGCTTGCAACAAGGCTTCTTCTGCAAAGACTTCCAAGAATGCATTCAGGTGTGTATTTTCTTCAATCTTAGCCAGATAATGCTGTACAGCTTGGGTACATCCATTAGTATTTGTAGCCAGAAATTGATGGTATTGCTTTATTGAACTGAAGGTGAACAA
>CANGFK010000369.1 GCA_947452925.1 Chitinophagaceae bacterium
AAGAAGCTCTGGCGTTTGTTTTATGATGATATAAAAGGTAAAGTTTGGAATGAAGCCGAGCCGAATGCCGATGAACTTAAGATATTGCACCGCACCATTAAGAAGATTGAGGACGATACGGAACGCTTTAGCTTCAATACTGCCGTAAGTGCCTTTATGGTTTGCGTGAATGATTTGGCTGATATTAAATGTCACAAACGCGCTATCTTGGAACCAATCTTGGTATTATTAACGCCTTATGCCCCGCACATTGCAGAAGAATTGTGGCATAGCTTGGGTAATGAAACCTTAATAATAGATGCTGCCTTCCCTCAGTTCGAAGCGAAATATGTGGTGGAGAGCAGTAAGGAATATCCGGTAAGCATCAACGGAAAAGTGCGTACTAACCTGAATCTTCCTTTGGATATGGCGCAAGCAGACGTAGAAGCTGCCGTTACTTCCAACGAAACCGTACAAAAATGGCTAGAAGGTAAAGCGCCTAAGAAAATCATTTTTGTTAAGGGAAGGATGATTAATATAGTTATTTAGTGGTAAGTTATTAGTTATTAGTGGTTAGTTAAGAAAGAGGAGAGTTGTAGGTTGTAACCGAGTTCGGAATGGCATCGGGCAAGCTCGGAATGGTATCGGGCAAGCTCGGAATGGCATCGACTGAGCTCGGAATGGCATTGGGTAAGCTCGGAACGGTATCGACCGAGCTCGGAACGGTATCGGGCAAGCTCGGAATGGCATCGACCGAGTTCGGAATGGCATCGACTGAGTTCGGAATGGCATCGACTGAGTTCGGAATGGCATCGACTGAGTTCGGAATGGTATCAGGCAAGTACGAAATGATAAATCACTATTTTCATTTGAGTCATTTTTTTCAATCTTAAAGCTTTATATATTTACCCTCTTCCTTTCTACTGATACTTTTTAATAACTAAATAGTTACTTAAACAATAAATCGACACCAGTAAATACTCAATTAACAATTTTATTTTTTTGTTTATTTAAGATTATTATATATTTGTCCTGATACAACGCTGCAGTTTCTGTGGCGTTGTATTTTTTTTGATAACAGTCTAAACAGAATGATATGAGCGACTACGTAACACAAGAGACATTTAATAAGATGCGCGAGGAATTGCAACGCATGAAAGGAATAGACAGACCTGCAGCATCGAGAGCCATTGGCGAAGCAAGGGAAAAAGGCGACTTGAAGGAAAATGCAGAATACGACTCCGCAAAAGAAGCACAAGGCATGCTTGAAGCAAGAATAAAACAATTGGAAGGAATCATTGCAAACGCTAAAATAGTTGATCCTAATACCATAGATACGAGCAAAGTGGCGGTATTGACAAAAGTTACAATCACCAATCTGGCGAATAAAAAAGTAATGACTTACCAAATTGTTGGTCAGAAAGAAGCTGATTTAAAACTAGGAAAAATATCTGCATCATCACCGATTGGAGGTGGATTGTTAGGTAAGGCAGTTGGTGAAATTGCTGAGATAAGTACCCCAACAGGCATCATTAAGTTTAAGGTAGATGCAATTACTATCTAAAAATATTGCTATAAACAATAAGAGCCTCTACATTTGTGGGGGCTTTTTTTATTAGTTACAAGTTGTTTGCAACCCGTGACCTGTAACTTATAATTCATATTTCATAACTCATAACTCATATTTTAAATGTCTATCTTTTCAAAAATTATCGCAGGCGAAATCCCTTGCTACAAACTCGCTGAGAACGAACACTTCATTGCATTCCTAGACATATTTCCTCTAAGAAAGGGGCATACATTAGTAGTGCCAAAAATAGAAGTAGATAAGCTGTTTGATGTGCCAGATGAGTATCTATCTGGCTTATTGACTTTTGCAAAGCCGATTGCTAAGGCTATTGAAAAGGCATATCCTTGTGACAGGGTAAGTGTTTTGACAGTAGGTTTGGAAGTGCCACACGCCCATGTACACCTGATTCCAATGAATAAAACAGAAGACATGAACCTACTGAATGCCAAGCTAAGCCTCAGTAAAGAAGAGATGCAAGAAGTGCAACAGCGTATATTAGACAGCCTTTAAAGGGAGTTTTTAGAACAAGGAACGTTCTATCTGTTTAAAGCCTTCTTCAGCACCCAACTCCTCCCAAAGTATTTGAAAGATAGCGGTTGCAATAGGCATGGAAGCCTGTGCCTGTTCATTGGTTTTATAAATACATTTACTGGCGTTGTAGCCTTCTGCAACCATTTTTAGTTCCAGCTGTGCAGCCGTAACGCTATAGCCTTTGCCAATCATATTGCCAAAAGTCCGGTTTCTACTGTATAGCGAATAACAGGTAACCAACAAGTCGCCGAGGTAAACCGATGCAGAATAGTTGATGCTTTTTTGTTCTTCTTCGCTCTCTTTGTCCCACACCATTTTCTTGCAAAATCCCACCATCTCATCGGCACAGTTGGCAATGTACACACTCAGAAAGTTATCGCCATAGTCTAATCCATGCGCAATACCTGCTCCTAAAGCATAAATATTTTTGAGTACGGCCGCATATTGTACGCCCAGTATATCGTGGTTTACTTTGGTATTGATGTATTCGGTATTAAAGCAAGACGCAATCTGTGTGGCAAATACTTCGTCAATGCCCGAGAAAGTGAGGTAAGAAAGTTTCTCAGAAGCTACTTCCTCTGCGTGGCAAGGACCAAGTACTGTAAAATAGTCTTCTATAGCTACATCAAAAGCCTCTTTCAAGTACTCATTCAACAATTGATTGGTGGAGGGAAGGATACCCTTGATGGCTGAGATAATCTTTTTACCTTTAAAGATGTTCTTAGGCAGATTTGATAAAGCATCGATAGCATAGGCAGAAGGAACGGCAATAACCAAGATGTTAGATTCTCTTATAACCTCTTCTACATTTGAGTTAAGTACTAATTGTTCAGTATTAAAGTAGGCAGCGCCCAGATAGTGGGGGTTATGTCCTCTTTTCTTAAAAGTAGTTACTGATTTGTTGTTTCTGATCCACCATTGAATGGTATTTCCGTTGTCCGTCAAAATCTTCGCCAAAGCAGTCGCCCAGCTTCCGCTACCAATCATTCCAAATTTCATATCAAGCCTATTTTAGTTGTTAGTGATTAGTGGTTAGTGGTTAGGTACAAGTTTTACTGATAACTAACAACTAATAACTAACCACTATTTCTTCTCTTCTTCGTATAATTTATCCTTTGCTACAACTTTTACTTTGTCGCCTGTTTTTAGAGTCTTACTTACCACAGTATAGGGAGCAATCACAACCTCATCGCCACTTTTCAAGCCATCGATCAATTCAATATTGTTAATGTCCTGAATGCCTGTTTTTACTTTCAATTGTTTTACTGTACCATCCTTTTGTAAAGCAAAAACGACCTCATCAAAACTATCGGCAGAGGGTGTAGTCTTTGCTTTAACGTCGGTGTTATCATCCTTATCATCCTTCTTTTTATCGTCTTTTTTGTCAGGCGCAGGTTTGCTGTCTGGTTTGTTACTACGTGTAGTTACCGCATTGAGTGGTACTGATAAAACACTCGTTTTCGTCTTCGTCTGAATATCGGCACTTGCACTCATATTAGGACGGAAAGGAAAGCTTTTGTGTGGAAGAATCAAATCTTTATAGCTATCCAGCAACAACCTGATGTGTACTTTATATTCAGTTACATCT
>CANGFK010000370.1 GCA_947452925.1 Chitinophagaceae bacterium
CGTTGTCTGTATTTTGTATTCTGTAATAATTTATACCCTCAATAGGTGACAAATCAATGAAATTATAAAATCCTGCGCCCTTTGCCTTTACCTTATCTAGTGTTACAAAATCTTTACCATTGATGGAACGTTGAATAGTAAAATATTGGGTGTTAGTCTCTGTAAGTGTTTGCCAATTTAACTGTACTGTTTTATTAGAATTAATTTTTGACGTGAATGAAGACAAGGTGATTGGTGCTGGAAATGCAACTGAAATTTTTAAATCAAATCTGCTGATACCTTCATCATTTCTTGCAGTAACTGTATAAATGGTAGCAGCCGAAGCCTTCTTAGGGGTTCCACTAATCACACCTAAAGAATCCATGGACAATCCATTCGGTAGCGGTGGAGAAATAGTAAAACCTCTTGGTTGGACTATTTTCTTTATTTGATTTTGACTATTTATTGTGGCAAATAAATTATCATGTTTGTCGATAGCTAAATAATTCATTCCAACATTAACGTCAGGTATTGTAGTAACTGCACCTGAAGGTGAAATTATTCTAATATTATTCGTTTCGGAAACATAAATATTTCCGACTGCATCCATTGTCATTCCATAAGGAGCATTGAAAGCGGCAGATTTGCCTGTGCCGTCAATGTTATAGTTTAAACCACTACCCGCAAAAGTAGTTACCACACCTGCAGGCGTTATTTTACGAATTTTGTTGTTCAATTGATCTGCTACAAATACATTCCCTGCTGTATCAACCACAATTCCTCTCGGGCCAGAAAAAGAGGCTAGCGAACCAACACCATCAACCGCTCCAAAAGTGCCACTTTTACCCGCTAAAGTGGTTACTAAACCTGCAGGTGTTATCTTACGAATGTTATTATTATAAAGATCAGTTACATAAACATTATCCAATTTATCTAATACAATTCCTGTAATTGCTTTAAAAGTAGCTTGTTTACCATTGCCATCGGTAGAACCTATCGTTCCATTTCCAGCCAAAGTGGACACAGAAGTCGCCTTTATTTTACGAACTTTTCTATTGTCATAATCTGTAACGTAAATATTGTTTTTAGAATCAAGGGCTAAGCCCCAAACATAAGCAAACCTAGCTACTGCAAGTGCACCATCAACATCAAATCCACCTGCACCACCTATATTGGAGCCTGTAATAGTACTTACTATTCCTAAAGGAGTAATTTTCCTAATCGCATTATTTAATCCATCTGAAACATATATATTTCCCCCTGTATCGACTGCTATTCCATAAGGGTTATTAAATCTTGCAGCAGTGTCTTTGCCATCAACAAACCCTTTAGTAAGATTTCCCGCAATTGTAGTGATTATTGCAGGAGCATAAGTAACTAAACCTCCTGTATTGATTGGGGATAACGGGGTAATTGCTACACCTGCAGTGAAATTAACCGTACTATTAGCATAGCTTATTTTAGGCAATTGTGCCATAATAGTACTGCAACCTAGTAATGCAAACACGATGACTATTATCCCTCTGACTGTTCTTTTTTGTTTTTTCATTTTAATTTAAAATTGATAAAAATATTTAGGTTGTATTTTTCAGTATTAGTAACTCACCTTACGCAAGTTCAGAAATTACTAAAAAAATGGTTACCACATAGGCACATTAGGCACAAATAAAACAATATCTAAGGTAAAAAGCGTTTCACTTTAAGTTCACATAGACTCGAGTGTAAAAAAGTGAAACTTTTTTTCTATGTTTTCTAATCTAAACTGGAATAAAATTCTATGTGCCTTATGTGCCTATGTGGTAAATCTTTATTAAGTGTTTAAATGCTGCGTAACATGAGTTAGTAATATTATTTAATGCCAATACCATTTTTATTCATTATTTACTTATTACTAATTTCTCTTGATAGCTGTTTGTAGATGTATTTACTTTCAATAAATAAACACCCTTAGCTAAACTTTGAGTATTCAGTAAATATGAATTTGCCCCCTGATTTATTGATTGCTCCAATACTTTCTTGCCTGTAATAGAATATACAACAAGAGTTGCTTTGTCTAGAACTTGATTAAATCTAATTGTCGTAAAGTTATTTGCAGGATTAGGTATAATTGATAATTGATAATTGGCAATTGATATTTGAACTATAACTATCTTACTGAATGTAGTCTTTCCGTTCTTATCAACAGAGGATACGCGATAATAGTTGTTGCCGTTTCTTGGTTTGTAATCAATAAACTGATAGCCATTTGCACCACTACCAATTGCTTTTACAGACCCAATATCGGTGAATAGATTTCCATCAATACTGTGTTGAACAATAAAATGAGAATTATTTAATTCTACACCAGTCTGCCACTTCAAAAAGATATTATTATTAGCGGCAGTCCCAACAAAATTATTGAGGCTAACAGGTAGCGTTAATGTCAATATTAAAGTTGCAGCACTATCGCACCCTACACTATTGGTAAAATGAGCCACATAAGTACCAGGCTGTGTGTATGTTATTCCATTAAAAGTATAAGAGTCACCTGAATTAATCGTTTTTAATGTAGTGGAAGTAGTGGTCTTTTTAGTAGTAAGGTGTAAAACTATTGCACTATCACAGCCAGCACTACCACTATATAAAATTGAAATATCATCCAATGCCAGATTGCCAACAGATTTTGTATAGGTAAACCTAAACTGTTTTAGTCCTGTGGGTAAGGATGGCGTAGATGTGGCGTTGTATTGTATAGTAGTTCCCGTGACAGGAAAGGTGGTGAGGGTATTTACCGTTATCCAACTGCTGCCATTAAAGCCTTCAATTTTTAAGGAACTGCCTGTAGCACTTTGGTTCTTTAACCAAAAACTCAATTCCGTGGCAGAGGCAGACAAGATAGGTGTTGTAATTTGGTCGTTGGTGGCTGCTAACTTTAAGGATGGGGATGTTGCACCGTAGTTTCCTGTGGTTTGATAGGTGTTTAAAGTAGCAGAAAAAGTCCATCCTGCGGGAGCTGTTGCTGTGGTAGTGCCACTAAATCCTTCTTTGAGCGAAGCCGGAAGATTATTTTCAATTTTATGCGACACAACTGTATCGCTTGTATAGGATGTTCCATACCAGGTAATACCGTTACAAACACTTGCAACGGTGTCTCTAGAAGGGGTTGGTGAAACCGTAATACTAATACTGTTATAAACAGAATCACAACCATTTGCAGTACGGATAGTATCATTCAAAACAGTAGAAGTAGTATAAACAATCGATTTATAGGTTACACTTCCGCAACCGTTGATATTGTTAGTGGAAGTGATTGGAGTGGTTTTATAAACATTAATGTTGTAGGTATAGTACACACTATCACAACCGTTTACACTGGAACGAAGGGTATCTGTGTAGGTTGCAGAATTAGTAAAAGTTTTGCCGTTAAAAACTAAGCTATTACATCCACTTAAAGACTTTTTAATAGTAGATGTTGTGAATTTGATGATGGAAACGTTAACCGTATTGTAGATACTATCACATCCATCTTTGGTTTTAATGGTATCTATAAACGTGGTGTTGTTTGTATAGGTCATGCCTTTATAAAAGAAGCTATTGCATCCACTCAAATTTGTGGTAGTTGTGGTAGGCGTTATGTTGATAACGATAAGATTCAACACCGCAACGCTATCGCAGCCAGTAGTTGCCGTAAATGTCTTATAGTAG